>JBNKGN010000402.1:0-2834 GCA_050289845.1 Crocinitomicaceae bacterium
TAATAAGCAAAGTAGTAATGTAATTCGAATCATAATTAATTGAAAATGACAGTTTGTGTTCCAAGTAAATTTCCTTCCACGACGATTTGCAGTAGGTAATTTCCTGCGGGAAGTTTGTTTCGGGAAATGGTACAAACACCATTAGTTGTAGCGTTTGTTTCGAGCTTTTTTCCATGGAAGTCGATCAGTGTGACTTCAAAATTTGGATAGGCTTCCATTCGAACGTTAACCTCCTCGACAGCCGGATTTGGATAGACCTTTACTTCGGCAATATCCAGATATTCGGTATTTAAATAGAGGTCTGCATCGAATTCCCAAAAATCATTAAAGTTGGTTCCGTTTGTTCCTATTCCGACGTAAGAGCGATCTCCGATGGAAAAAGAAGAGCCGAAGCGGCGACTGGTTCCTGGGAAATCTTCTAGTTGTAACCATGTATTTGTGAAGGGGTCGTATTCCCAAACTTCCGAAGTGACATTCGACAAGGCACCTCCAAATCCAGCAATCACGTAGAGTTTTCCGTCTTGAACAATATTCATAGAAGCTGAGGTAGCAATTCCAGGGAAATTGGCCCGAGAAATCCACGCGTCTGTGAGTGCTTTGTATTCGTAAAATCCATTGGTCGTTCGAATGTATCCTTTTTCACCAGCGGAAAATCCACCACACCAACTTGAAGCAGAGAACGGAGGCGTATTTTTAAGCGTCCATTGAAGCGAATTTGCGTCAAACTCATACAGTTCATTGCTGCGAACAACATAGCCTTTAGATCCGATTACAAATCCTTCAACATTGGAAATAGCCACAGGGCATACGGCTACGTTATCCCATGTATTCGTCGCAGGGGAGTACCGATAGGTGTTTTGATCGTTAAAAGTTCCTCCAGTGACATACGCATGACTACCAATTCCAAAAATGACCACTGCGTAGTTTCCACTTGTACTCCCGCCGATATAATCTGATTTTTGCGTCCAGGCATTTGTTGCAGGATCGTATTCCCACCAGTCCTTTTTGACAATATTTGTTCCGGTTCCATTATAGTGTCCCAGTCCAAAATAACCTTTATTACCGATGGAACAGCCAGTGCCTCTGTGGCGACCAACTTGACCAAAATCTGCGCGACGAATCCAACCAGCATGTGCCGATTCGTTGGCGAGAAAACTCAAAAAGAGTAGGAGTAGAAGTCTTTTCATCATTGTACGATTATTTTGCCTGTTTTAAGCAGGGTTTCCTCATAATACAAAGCGTAAATATTTAGTCCAGACGGCCACCTTTCGACCGCTATGGTATTTTTTCCTTGCGTAATTGTACCGCTGTATAGCAAACGTCCTGTCAACGAATGCACACGAATGTTTACTTTTTCATGGGAAATTTCCTCAGGCCATGCGATATCGAAATTGACAAAATCCACGCAAGGATTCGGGAAGGTATGAATTGAAATGGCGTCCAAATTTCTTTCAATAAGTGAAAGAGTTTGATCGAATTTCCAGAAATCTTTGAAGTTTGTTCCGTTGGTTCCAAGCCCAACATATCCATACCCGTTCAAAGCGGTTGCTGATAGATAGCGTCGAGCTGTTCCTTCAAAATCATCGATTCTTGTCCAGGTATCTGTTGCGGGATCCAATTCCCACATGTCTTTGTAATTATCCCCACTGGAAATATTGTCTCCAGTAAGGACATAGCCTTTGCCATTTACGGAAAACGCAGAAGCTTCCATTCTCGGAATCGGTCCATCAATTGGGTCGATACCTACATCAGCAATCGGGGTCCATTGGTCCGTCGATGGGTTGTATTTGTAAAAATCGGTAGAAGACCACGCAAAATTGTAAGCGAACCCAGTTCCCAAGTATCCAAAGCCATTCAATTCAAATCCTACAGCCGATTCACGGTCACCGCCTGGAACGGAAGCAACTTGCGTCCAACTGTTTGAGCTTGGGTCATAGCGATACATATCGTCAGAACTTGTTCCTGTTCCAACATAGCCATAGGCGCCAATCGAAAAACCAACGGCTCCACGACGTCCGGTACCAGGGAAGTCCGTAATTTGTGTCCATGTATTGGTTGTAGGGCTGTATTTAAAAAAGTCTTTTACGAGTGTGTTCCCCGTTTCGGAGATGCGTCCTGTACCTACGTAGCCGATATCATCTATTGCAAATCCTGCGGCATGATAGCAAATGCCTCCTAAATAATCTGCTTTTTGCGTCCAGGCATTGGTCGCTGGATCGTATTGCCACCAATCATCGAAAAGGACATTTGTTCCAGCTCCGTTGTAATGTCCAAGTCCTGCATAGATCTTATTTCCCAGCGATAGCATCGTGGTTCGGTGGCGCGCAACACCTCCAAAATCGGATTGTTGAATCCATCCAGCGGCATCGCATTGGAAAGAAGCACAAAGAATTAGTACTGCAACAATAAATTTCATTGAACGATTAATTTTTGTTCCCGTGTTTGGTTTTGATCGGTCATTCGCACGAAATACAACCCATTTTCAAGTGATGAGATGTCGACGTTGGTTTCTCCTGAAAGTTCTTGTTGGAGAACGAGTTTTCCATTCGTGTCGCGAATTTCTAAGTTTCCAAATGCAGCTTCTTTGAAAAAGACCACATCGCTAGCGGGGTTCGGATAAATGCCAAGTGCTCCCATTTCCAGGTTTTCTGCACTCAAACTTCCTTCGGTAATCGTGATAGTGTAATCGCCAGAAGCTGTTCCCCAACCTTCTACGACCGCAAAAAGGGTGTCATGACCTGTTGTCGCAAATTCAATTTCTGAGGAAGATCCGCAGTTCGGAGAATCGTCATTTCCAGCAATTGCGTTTCCGTTTTGATCGAGAATAGAAAGAA
>JBNKGN010000403.1:0-2826 GCA_050289845.1 Crocinitomicaceae bacterium
ACTGGAGTAACCGCTGAATTTGTTTTTCCGATATTGAATCCCGAATTTTTCAGACCTGTTTGAAGAGCTGTTGCTACTTTCCAAAGGTTTTCCTTATGCTTAGGTTCAGTTCTCAATAATTCCAAACGTTTTCTCGCTCCAACAACCAACGGCATAGGAAGCGATTTAGCGAACATCTGTGATCTCATGTTATATCTCAAATATTCAACAACGTCCTCAGTCGAAGAGATAAATGCTCCGATAGAAGCCATTGATTTTGCAAAAGTTCCAAACAAAATGTCGATTTCGTCATGAACTCCTTGCTCTTCTCCAGCACCTTGTCCACGTTTTCCTACCGTTCCAAATCCGTGAGCGTCATCTACGAACAAACGGAAATCGTATTTTCCAGATTTACGGAATTCTACCAATTCTTTCAATTTACCTTGGTCACCTGCCATTCCGAAGACTCCTTCAGTAATTACAAGAATACCACCACCAGTTTGCTCAACATATCGTGAAGCGCGCTCCATTTGCTTGTCGAAGCTTTCCATATCGTTGTGCTTGAAAACAAAACGTTTTCCTGCATGCAAACGCATTCCATCGAGGATACACGCGTGTGATTCACTGTCGTAAACGATAACGTCATTTCTGTCGACTACCGAGTCAATGGCAGAAACCATTCCCTGATAACCGAAGTTCAAAAGAATAGTATCTTCTTTTTGCATGAATTCCGAAATCTCGTTTTCCAAGGCTTCGTGCTCACTTGTTTGACCTGTCATCATGCGAGATCCCATTGGGTAAGCAAGTCCCCAGGCAGCAGCTGCATCCGCATCCGCCTTACGCACTTCTGGATGATTTGCCAATCCCAGGTAATTGTTCACGGACCACACGAGGCATTCTTTACCACGGAAAATCATTTTGTTTCCGATTTCACCTTCCAATTTTGGGAATGTAAAATAACCGTGAACACCTTTAGAGTATTGTCCGAGTGGACCTCTGTTTTTCTTGATTTTATCAAAAATATCTTGCGCCATAAATCTGGTTTTCAATAAGGCTTTCGTTGATTAATTTCCTTGCGCCTTAAATTCGTTACAAAAGTACAGTTATTTCCAGATTTCGCACATTTTCAGTTAGATTTTTATCAACAGGTGCCTGTCTACATTCGGATGATCGATGCGGTTATTTTTTCGTCTTCGCGTACCATAACGATGTGATAATTCCCCCGTGGGAAGCCGCGAAGATCAATTTTTGTTTGCAATTCATCAGACGATTCCGTTTTCCACAATAGCTTGCCGTGACCATCTAAAACGTACATCGTTTCGACCGCTTGTGAAGTTTCAACCGTGATGTCGTCCAGCGTTGGGTTGGGATAAATCTTGTACGTAAAGACGTCTTTTTCGCGATCGATGAGTAATTGCGTCGTGTCCAATGCGATAATAGGTCGATGGGCGTCTAATTCTTCGTAAGTGCTAAAACTCGTGTAAGGAAGCAATTCCAATAATTGCAAACTGTCATTTTCGAGCTGGTAAATACTGTCCATCACCGCTTGAAATTGTGTCATTTGATTATTGCCTGTTTCAATGGTGGTTGCTATTGGCATTTTTGTTGGTTCACAATTACTGATCACCACGTTGGATTGAATGATGCGTTTAAGCAATGCGTTTAATTTCTCGACCTCGTAGGAAGCAACAATTGGCAAGGTGTGATCGTTCCCAATTCCACTGTCATTGGTAAAGAAAACGTAGGTGCCGTTGGTTAAAATCGCTGCGTTTCGCATCAAGTATTCGAGACTTCTGTCGAATTGATTGGAGGTGCCACTTGCCACGCATGGAACGATTTTGATGCCTTTTTCTGCTGCTTTTCGATAGGCGCTTTGCATTTCCTGTACCACCATTTTGTTAGCTCCAGGTGGTTCATCCAAAACAATAAAAAGCAGTTTAGCACGACTTTCATCTCTCCAGGAAAGGGAATCGATGGCTTGATTGAGTGCTTTTGCAACGACTTCATCCCCACCTTCAGCTGCATTTTGTTCACGAATAAATTGCATCGTCTGATCGAGATCGTTGGAGAAATCATGTTGCTTCGTCACGTAAGAGTTGCCTTCGCAGCGGTAAAAGAGCGAGGCCAGATGAATGTCAATTTCAGGATTGAATGCTACCGATTCTTCGATGATGTTGAGTAAATCGTCTTTCAGAAAATCAATCTCATCTTGCATAGATCCAGTTGCATCTACGACAAAAGCAAGGTCAACCAGATCGGATTGATTGCAGACCACGTCCAAGGTGATGTTGTTTACGCCTTCAGCAATCATTTTAGGATGCGTGATTCGTTCCGTTTTTCCATTAAAACGAATAATCGCGTGATCAATTTCGGTTGTGGTGTCTAAGGTTTCAATCCGACCGAATAAATGTGCGGTGCCAGTGTTGTCTGTACGACCTTTCCAGATCGAAATTGCTTCGCCATTGTCGGACGATTTTTGAAACAGTTCAACGGTGGCGCCAACAACAGGATTTCCACCGGAAGATTGCACGACAAAAACGGAGCGTTGGGCAGGGGATAGGTTCCATTTATCGGAATACGCTGCAAGCCTTTCGGTGGCAATATCGTTCCAAAAGTCCCATTCGCTGAGATCGTTTAGTTCGCCTGCGGTAATTTGTCCTGCAGAACTTTGAGTTTGATTTCCTGAAGTGACATTCGCGTTTAATCCCTTCGCTGCACCTGTACCAGAACTATAATATGCATCGGATCCAAAGGAAGGACAGGAAATGGTCCGAAATGCAGGTTTGTGTTTGCGTTTTCCGCCAGACCAACCCGAAGTCGCCGAAGTTTCTCGCGAGCAACTGAAGA
>JBNKGN010000404.1:0-2822 GCA_050289845.1 Crocinitomicaceae bacterium
TTTCTGAAATCATACGTTTCATTTCTTTTCGCGCAACGTGAAGGTTCCATTTTGAGTTCGCGACTGTAATCGCAAGAATTTCAGCAATTTCCTTATGCCCATACCCTTCAATAACGAATAGATTAAACACTGTTCTTGGCAATTCAGGTAGGGATTTTAACAATACGAGTAACTCTTCGGGATCATCTTCTTCCCAGTAAAAAAATGGATCGTCTGACTCTTGAAGCCTATCGGTCAATTCGATGCGTTGTGAAAATGACTTTTGCTTGCGAATGAAATCCAGGCATTCATTGATAAAAATACGCCGAACCCAACCTCCAAGCGTTTTGTAATCGCCTCGGAATGCATCCAGGGTCACAAAGACTTTCAACATGGTCCGATTCACCAAATCTTGTGCATCCTCTTTGTTTGTAACGTAACGCAAAGATATTCGCATGAGATCTGGGTAGAAATCGTGATACAATTGTTCCTGTGCCTGTCGGTTGTTTTTCTTGCAGCCCTTGAAAACTTTTTTGGAAGTATTCATTAGAAGAAAATCATGGCTTTTACCAAAATGTTGTGTTGTTTATTTTTCTGCAATAAATCGCCTGTGCTTTTGTCGAAGGTCGCCCCACTCACCAATTGGTAGCCGATATCTAAACGCAGTCCTGAATTCGGACTAAAATTCAACCGTCCTCCGATAAATGGATTTAGATACGTGCCATTTTTTAGCGCAAGCATTGCCGCATTGGAAGGAGGCTCATTCAGGTTGAAACTATACCCCAATGAAGTCCCGACATAAGAGGAGAAACGTTCCGATTTGGTCTTTCCAACTGTATACAAGGCATCGATACTCACAGGTAGCGCCTGATGAATAACTGTCTCTTGTCCTACTCCCTGAAAAAAGTAGAGCGAAATACCAGTTTGTAATTTTGAATTGATCGTATAAAGAAAATTTCCACCAATGCCCACATTCGTCCAAACACCGCCGCCACCAGCTACTCCTACGCCCAGGTAGTTTTTTCGCTGGTTGAATTTTGGCGCTGGAGCTTCATCCGCGTTGATCATTATATTTTGCGCTCGCAGTGTGTCCTCAACGTTCAAATTGGTTGTTGGTAAATACTGCAGTGCTTCAATTCTTTCGTATTCGACCGTAAGCGTGTCTTGTGATGGCTGTTGAAGTAATTTTATGTGCTTGCCAGGGCGTTGTTCTATAATCGTTCCTTGAAGCGTGTCGCCATTTTTAAGTAATACGACATCTTTCCCTTCGCTTTGCGCAGATACATTTCCAATAAAGAGAAACAATATTACGGTCACTAAAAAATTAAAATTGCGTTGCATTGGTAGAAATTTTCTTTTACGTTAAACTTTTAGAAAAAGAGACTTGTCTTGAACAGAATGTTCTGCTGTACATGATTTTGAGTAAATGGCTTTGCATCATCACCGATCCCTTTTCCCTGAACGAGTTGGTAGCCCAAATCAAAAATTATTCCTGTATTCTTACTAAAATTGAAGCGGTAACCGATTGAAGGATTGAAATACACCCCATTTTTCAATACCCCGGACGTTTCATAGCGATTGTTGTAATACTCCTTATTTAAAACGAAGTTGTATCCAATCGAAGCATTTAGAAGGATGGCTCCGTTTCCTTTTTCCGTAGTTCCAATCGCATATTGCGCGACTGCCGATACGGGTATAATTTGTTGAATGTCAGCTCGACCTCCTGCGTCTCCGAAATAATAGCCCGTAATTCCAGTATATAAATTCGGACGTGCTTTAAAAAACAAGCCGATCCCCATACCTCGGGTCGACCAATCACCTCCGCCAATGCCGTAAGAAAGGTGCATGTAGACATTTCGTGTATTGTAATTGGATGTCAAAGAGTTCATTGCTGATTCCTGAGCGGATGTTGTAAATAAGTTCACACTAAGCGCCATAATTCCTGTTACTAAAAGTGTGTTTTTAAAGATTTTCATTGTTTTTAATTTTAATTGATTCGTTACTATTTTATGTGCCACATTATTGAATTCACTCAAATGACTCATGCACTTCCCAGAAGGTTAGAAAAAGTCAAAAAAAATCTTTCAATCTGTCATTTTCTCCAGTAAAAACTGGATTCCAACCACAAAAAAAAGGAACAAGTATCGCTACTTGCTCCTTCGACGCATCACTCTTGATCACATGAGGTCTCGATGTCAAAATGAATCCCTTCATTTTTAGTGGTTCCTCGGTCATCTTCGCAGTTAATATCGAGGTTTCGATAGATTCCAGCGCAAGAGGTCATACTTACTGCCAACACGCTAAAAAGCGCAACTTTTCTGATTGTTTTCATATATATTGATTAAAAGATTACGATATTATTTCCCTCCTCTGAACAGCAGCCAGAAGGTCAATGCTAGTTCGCCTATGATCCCAGGAAGCACCACAATAAATGTTGACACCTCGCTAATCGCGGCATAGCCACTGTAGAATAATTGGAGGCAACTGTCCAATACATAGCCAATCCCTGCAATCACTAAAAACGCTGAAATGGACTTATGAATGCGCTTGGAATTGCAAAGAACTTTACTCAGTACCACCAAATGTCCTCCAAAGAAGATGAGCCCTGCCAACCAAATAGTGTCAAACATTTCCAACGAATCATTCACACGTTGCGCGCGTTCCCCCTCGCTCATCAAGTTCGCACTATCTGTTTCAAGGAGCGATTGTACATCAAACAAAAAATACAAGGCCGCCGCGAAAAAAAGCACGTTGATAAAACGAAGTGCTGCTGCGATACCGTTTCTTCGAGCGTCAATTTCATTGAACAACTTGAAAAGTACCCAGGTGAGCAACAAATCAGC
>JBNKGN010000405.1:0-2821 GCA_050289845.1 Crocinitomicaceae bacterium
GGTTGGTGATTGCAACGACACGTCCAGAAACGATTTTGGGAGATAGTGCCATCTGTGTCAACCCAAACGATGCACGCTACGCTAATTTGGTTGGAAAGAAAGCTATTGTGCCAATTGCGAATCGCGAAGTTCCTATTATTGCCGACGAGTATGTGGACATGGAGTTTGGAACGGGGTGTTTGAAAATTACGCCAGCACACGATACCAACGATTACGAAATTGGAAAGCGCTTCAATCTCGAAACGATTGATATTTTGAATGACAACGGAACTTTGAATGCACACGGATTGCATTACGAAGGGAAAGATCGCTTTGTGGTTCGCAAGGAGATTGAGAAAGAATTGCACGACAAAGGCTATTTGGTAGAAACCGAAGATCATATCAATAAAGTAGGCTATTCTGAACGTACGAATGCAGTTATTGAACCCAAATTGTCTTTGCAGTGGTTTGTCGATATGAAAGATTTGGCAAAACCCGCGTTGGACCATGTGGAGAACGGAGATATTCAGTTTCATCCTGAGAAGTTCAAAAATACCTACCGTCACTGGATGGAAAACATCAAAGATTGGTGTATTTCGCGCCAATTGTGGTGGGGACATCAGATTCCAGCATGGTATTTTGGTGAAGGAAATGAAAACTACGTAGTAGCAAAAACCATTGAAGAGGCGATGGAGCGTGCTACGGAGAAAGCGGGACGACCAATTACTGCAAATGAATTGCGTCAGGACGAAGACGTACTGGATACCTGGTTCTCTAGCTGGTTGTGGCCAATTTCGGTATTCAACGGTTTGACAGATCCAGACAACGAAGAAATTAATTATTACTATCCGACCAACGATTTGGTAACAGCGCCAGAGATCATGTTTTTCTGGGTGGCACGGATGATCATCGCGGGGTATGAATACAAAGGAGAATTGCCATTCAAGAATGTCTATTATACGGGAATTGTACGCGATAAATTGGGACGAAAAATGTCAAAATCGTTAGGGAATTCACCGGATCCTTTGGATTTGATCGCGAAATACGGAGCTGATGGGGTACGTTTGGGAATTTTGATCTCATCTCCAGCTGGAAATGATCTTCCATTTGATAGTTCACAATGCGAACAAGGACGTAATTTCTCCAACAAAGTATTGAACGCTTATCGATTGGTGGATTCATGGTCTGTAAACAACGATTTGACACAGCCAGACGCTTCTATCAAGGCGATTGAATGGTTTGAGGCGCGCTTCAACGAGGAGTTGAAGAGCATCAACGAGTTGTTTGATAAGTTCAAGATTTCTGAGGCGTTGATGGCGATTTATAAACTGTTTTGGGACGATTTCTGTGCGTGGTATTTGGAAATGATCAAACCAGGGTACCAACATCCGATTGACCAGAAAACATTGGATGCCACAATTGGATTTTTTGAAGATCTATTGAAATTGATGCAACCTTTCACACCGTTTATCGCAGAAGAAATTTGGCACGAATTGCGTGAAAGAGCAGACGGCGAAGATTTAATCGTTGCCCCATGGCCTGAAGTAAAGACCGTGGATACAGCGGTGCTTTCCCAATTTGCAATTGCCACAGAAGTCATCACAAACATTCGAAATATTCGCAAGAGCAACAATATTGCAAACAAAGTGAAAATGGACTTGTTTGTGAAGAAGAACAATGATATTCCGACGACTTTTGATAGTGTAATCAAAAAAATGGGGAATCTTTCCGTGATGGAATACGTGAAGGAGAGCGTTGAGAATTCCAATGGATTTATTGTAGAAGGAAACGAATTTTTCGTGCCATTCGGTGAAACAATTGATGTGGAGGCGGAACGTGAAAAACTTACGACTGAATTGGAGTACACTCGTGGATTTTTAACATCTGTTCAAAAGAAATTGCAAAACGAACGTTTCGTAAGTGGCGCTCCAGAAGCGGTTGTTGACGTAGAGCGAAAAAAGGAAGCGGATGCTTTGAGTAAAATCGCTATCTTGGAAGATAAATTGGCTGCATTGAATTGATTTTCAGGGATTATTTTTAATTTTCACGGAGAATTAGGAATTCATATTGATTTCTAGAATAATCTAAACCAATTACTATGGCCGAAAATGATGAATTATTGGATGCAGTCGCTGTGGCTGCACCTACGATGGAAGATTTTGCATATCCAATGGAGTTTACCTTCAAAATCGGAACGATGGCAAACGATTTTGTCGCGAAAGATGCTTCAGGAAAAACAGTGGCGTACGTACGTCAAAAAATGTTTAAACTGAAAGAAGCGGTGAGCGTTTTCAAAGACGAAAGTAAATCAGAAGTTTTGTTCAAAATCAATGCCGATCGTTGGATTGATTACAACGCCAGTTACCATTTTACGAAAGGGACCTCGGAAGATTCTGTTGGACGGGTTGGAAGACGCGGTCGCAAATCGCTTTGGAATGCGCACTACGAAATATTTGACACTGAAGGCGAACAAGAGTATATCATTCGCGAGGAAAATCCCTGGGCAAAAGTGTGGGATGCTGTTTTGGGTGAAATTCCTGTTGTGAGTATGTTTACAGGCTATTTAGCGAATCCAAGATACGCGGTAAAAAATGGCAAAGAAGAAGTTATTTTACGCTTGAAGAAACAGCCTTCCTTTTTTGGACGTCGTTTTAAATTGGAGAAAGTAGGAGAAATCAGTCAAGAAGAAGCTGAACGCGTGCTTTTATCGTTGATGATGATGTCGCTTCTCGAACGCAGAAGAGGATAAGAAATAATAATCGAAAATGAAAGGGTGGGAGTTCTCACCCTTTTTTAATGGGGTCAAATGATGGAGCCAGGTAATCAGACCTTTCGATCCGCG
>JBNKGN010000406.1:0-2809 GCA_050289845.1 Crocinitomicaceae bacterium
GCGTAATTTCCCTGTTGGAACAAGTGCTAATCCAGCGACGGCAAAAGCGATAAACAAAGGCACAAGAAACAGTGCCGTTCGACCGTTTAAATTGGGATCATTCAATATGGCTGTTTGCAAAAGATTGATTCCTATAGTCGCAAAAAGCACAATTCCAGCTACCACCAATGGTTTCGTAAACGTTTCTCGCTTAAATCGATTCTGAATAAAGATCAATCCCACCAAGCCCCACAGCGCAACAGCCGTTAACACCACCAATTTTGACACCCAATCCGGTCGTGTAAACACACGTGAATCCGACAAAGATGCGTGAATCACAGAGAAAATCGTATCTTGATAGAACCCATTCGACGTCCAAAAAACGAATTGATCCGTGCTTTTCATTTTATAAATCGGCAAAGCAATTAATGCCAAATATCCCAGGCTTACCAACAACAGAATCCCCCATTTCCCCAGACATTTTTGCCAATTCGATTTAAACACCAGGAAATAGAGTCCCGCAATGCAGGTTGCTGCAGCCCAATAGACAAGCACCGTAAAATTCGCGTAACTTGCCAGAATTGCAGTAATTACCGCCCACCAGATATGTTTGTCTTTTTGCTGCTGAAATCCTGTCACGAAGAAACTTAAGGAAAGCATGGTAAGACCCGACGATATGCCATAGCCCCGACACAATCCGAAAAAATCTAAGAAATACGGACTAATCACAAAAAGCATCGCCGCGGGCAAAAACAAGTACGAATTTTGCTGAAACAGCACTTTGAGAAAACGGAAAACACCCCAGGCAAACACCCAAAAGAACAATAAGTTGGGTAAGCGAACGGACCAATCATGCGCACCAAAAAGAGCCATACTTGCTTTGGTCAACAACGTGTTCAAAATATGGTTGTTCGGCCAGGCATCGGGATACATCATAATCTCCCAGACACTATGTTTCGTGTAACTGATGACGGTCCATGATTCATCATGCGTTATTGGTAAATTGAATGCTTTTAGGGCAATCAATACAAATACAGTCGTATAAATCGCTAGAAATCCTAGATCCTGAATGCGGGAAGCCTTTGTGCGCGAATTTTTCATTACAACGTGAAACTACGAAAAACTAGATGTAAAAATAAAGCCTTGTCAATTTGATATTAACAAGGCTTTATGGGTTAGTCAACAAAGGTAGTTGTTAACGAACTATGAACTTTTTAACGTCTTTTGAAAATCCTGATGTCACCTCAAGGTAATAAAGACCTTCAGAAAGATTCAGATCAAATACTGTGGATGCATTTGTAATGTCTTGTTGATGAATCATTCGTCCTGAAGCATCATACACAAAGACTGATTCGCTGCCAGTGAGGTTGCCTAAATCCACCGAAAATGTTCCGTTATTTGGATTCGGGTGAATGCTAAAATCAATTGCTTCAGTGGCATCCAATCCCGCGACATTCAGATCGAAGCACCCAGTGGAAAGGTTATCATAGAAATTCTGAACGAAATCCGCGGAATTTTGCAATTCAGTGACGCTATTAAGATAATCTGTTCCTTGGCCGAAGACAATTGCATAACTTAATTGAATGCGTCCCGAAGCTCCTGTCGTGAAGTCTGGAGTAAACACATCCAAATCCGTCGAAGCAATCATTCGTCTATCTCCTGGTACATTCCCCTCTTCGATTTCCGACCAGGAATTTGCAGTGTTTGGGTCTCCAGTATAAAAATAATCGGTTGGTTGGTTGTTGTTGTCCATTTGTGGCGAACCGTCTGACCACTTTCCGCGCATTGCATTGTAAAACTCAGAGGCATTTGAAGGATCTGTGTATGGATAAGAAACGCCATTCGTATACGAAATCGAAAAATCAAGATCGTGCGATAGGACCATCAAGCCGAGTGCTGGCGGCGTATTCCCATATCCAGGCGAACCAGCATTAAGCTCGTCAACGGCATCACCATTATAAGTATAGATCATATTTCTCAAAGAATCAGTACCTACAAAATCATCCATATAATTTCCCAAATCGGTATCTAAGAAAAAAGAAGCCGTTGTCTCGTATAACGTTTGCGTGCCCATATTCACAACTTCGACATCAACAAAGGTTACCTCTTCTAAACCAGGCACCGTATTGTATTGATAAAACATGTAATGCAACTCAATTCCTATGGGATCACCGAACGAAGCGGTGTGCAAACCTCCAGCATCAGACATAATTAAATACGTAGCGCGATCCCCCTTGATGCACGGATAGTCTCCATTCATTGGATCGTAAGTTCCATTGTTATTTACATCCACAAATGGCGCAATAAATGGAAGCATTCCGTCAAAATTTCCGAGTGTGGTGTCACCATGTGCTGGCCAATTTGCGATATCCGCTGGCATCATATATGTTCCCGATTGATAATTCGCAATGTGATTATCGATTTGTGCTTGCGTGACTGTCCACATGGTTTGACCAAAATAATTCTGGATGGTTGGCCAATTATTCGGTGCCCATTCGTACGGATTGTGGCGTGTTGCGGGACCTGCCCAGTAATCGTTTCCATTGCCGTGATACTCTTGCGCCGCCAATTTCAACTGACCATTGGCATCCTTACCACCAAACCAAAAAACACCATTAAAAATAGCATTGACACCAGAACCCGCCGGTACTTCATAACCTGCGACAGTTGCCGTTGTGTTCGTAAAGAAAAAGCCATCGTCATTTAAAATCGTTGAAACATTATTTTGATCGAGAACGACAGTTGTTTGAGCAATTCCATTAGGTGCTATCACGCCCAAGCAAATCATTGCCAAAAGTTGCTTTTTAATTGTGTAATGTATTTTCATAAG
>JBNKGN010000407.1:0-2781 GCA_050289845.1 Crocinitomicaceae bacterium
CTTTGATTAACTCCAAGAAATGCGTAAGAAGTCTTTTTTTTGACAAACTAATTACGCGCTCATACTTTCTTCGTTTATTTGTCGTTTGTGCGCAAAATACTATTCAAAACATGAACAAATTTCTTATCCTATCCGTTTGCATTCTTGGGTTTCATGCCAACTTATCCGCTCAAATCACTCCTAAAAGCTATGTGGTTGGAGGGAGAAGTAATTTTTCGTTCTATGCCCCAGCAGATGTATCAATTACACAATTCAATACGCAATTCGACATTACCCCGAGTTTCGGGAAATTCACTTCAGAAAAAATGCTTTGGGAAACGTCGATGGGATATTCACGCAGACGTCAATACTTCGAGAGCAACGATAATTATTTCGACGTAATTTCCAATGGGATTTCACTTGAAATTGGATTTACACGTTTCTTTCCAATTGTCGACCGTTTGTATTTCACTTTCAATCCCAATCTTCAGGGAGCGCTTAGCAATTATGCAACAAAAACGAACAACTCAGGAGAACCTACTGTTAATAAATCCGACTCTTTTCAAACCTGTGTGGTACTCGCTAGTGGTCTCGCCTATTTTCTCAATAAGAAATGGATGATCTATACGACTGTTGGTACCTTTAATTACACGATGACTTTCCCAGGAAACAACACAATTGGACACACCATAAACTTTTCCGTAATTGGAAATTCATTCGGCGTTGGTGCGCGTTATATTTTGGGATCAGATACCAAATAATCCCCATAGGCTTTCTAAAATATTGCGTATTTATACGTGAAGAATTGCGTAAATGTGTCACGAGTTCGGACAAAACAATTCCTTATATTTGAGTGACTTAGGTCTTACCAAATTCACTTACTATGAAAGCTACTTATTTAAAACTTGGCGTTTATGCGTCCTTAACGGCACTCGCCTTTACCTTTAGTTATTGCGCACCAGATCCAGCAGAAGAAACTCCCGAAGAAACAGATGATATAGAAGAAGTTGCTTCGAGTGACACTCCCGACAGTCTTTGTTATGCCAAACCAAGTTGGTTTCCGCATTCCCAAACGCCACCACCAGAAGAAGGCAAAGGAAGCCCTTTCGATGTCTCCAGTACCACAAATCAAATTTTCCACCAGTGGTCGTGGCAAAAGTTTTTGTGGCTAACGAAACCTGAAGCTAATGGAAACCCGTTGTTTCTCAATCAAACTTCGGTAATTCAGGTGGATGCAAATATGAACCAGTTATCACCTCCGAGTGGAACCACTGTCATTTTAACAGATACAGAGCAAGCGGGACCAGATCAGTCAATTTTGCAGGTAAATCCAGCTTATTCCGGAAGCAGTGCGTCGCATACGGTCTACTATTCGATTCACACGAGTAGTATTATGTACCGGGCAGCAATCGCATTGAAAGATTCAATTAAAAATGGAACGCTTCCAGCCAATAATTTCTCCACATTTCCGGTCGGTTCTTTGGAATTGAAAGTTTCGTGGGTAGATGTAGCTGCCATTCCAAAAGAAAAATTGGGCCAATATTACACGACGACAGCAAGTTTCGCTTCGGGAACAAAAACGGTTGCATTGCTTGGAATGCACGTGGTAGGTGTGGTTCAAAATCACCCCGAGTTTATCTGGGCAACGTTCGAGCATGATGAACTTGGGCCGGCATACGATTGGGCCAATAACAATGTGAGTGAAACCTCCGACAAACTGCTCTTTTCTGTTGGTTCCGAGACAGGAATTGATGGTATCTTGTATGACAAGACGACTAAATTAGGAAAGTCCCCTTACCGTGTTTTCGATTTATTTCAATACGGCGTTCCGAGAAATTCTGATGGCAGCTTCATGGCGACCTCACAATCGGAGCCTGAAAATTTCAATAATATCGCAGGAATTAACGAATGTGTAAAATCCAACCTTCGCGACGTTTGGAAGAACTATTTCTATAACGGATCCATTTGGTTGAACACGGACGGAATGACCCCAACGCAGCAAGCGCAACTCATCGTTCGGCTTGGAGGCGCTATTGGATCAGGTATTGTTGGAGCATCTGCCCGCGGAAGTTTAAACAACGCAAATATTACGATGGAAACCTTTACACAAACCTTCCAAACGGACATCACAGCGATCAACGTGAACAACCTGACGAACTGTTTCTCTTGTCACAATGCCAATAGTTTCTCAGGAAACACCTCCCCTATTTATTTGAGTCACGTTTTCGACGGATACATGAATCAGTCGCAAGGAATGACTAAGGCTGAAATAGAAACGCTGAAGTTAAAGCATGAAAAAATGACATTTGGCAAGCGTTAACAAACTAAGACATCAAGGCGCTCCCGAAACGGAGCGTCTTTTTTTATGTGTTGTTTTATTTTTGGCTAACAAACAGATTTCCAAGTAAATTGGAAGGAGAACCTAAAAATCCACAAAAAAAAACTCGTTTTCCTCTTTCTTTTTTCTTGTAAATCTCAAATAATTACTTATTTTTGCACTCGCTTTACAACAATAATCAACGGCATTATTGAGGCAAGCGGGGTGTAGCGTAGCTCGGTTATCGCGCCTGGTTTGGGACCAGGAGGTCGCAGGTTCGAATCCTGCCACCCCGACGAATTAAACATCAGTTGAAAACAAAACCCTTCAAAATTAATTTTTGAAGGGTTTTTTTGTTTTATACCCCTCTAAATTATGTATATTTTACCATAACTCTAGTGAACTAATCGGTGAACTGGATTTTTTCAAAATTACTTAGTGTAAAGTATCATAAACACTTGTAAATCAATTAATTAAACTCATAT
>JBNKGN010000408.1:0-2778 GCA_050289845.1 Crocinitomicaceae bacterium
GGCCTACGCCTTTTTTCCAACCAGAAAATCTTTGAGGTAGAAAGGTTCGAAGTAGGCCAAATCTTCAAATTGATTCTTTTGATACGCTTCAAAAGCAAGACGAATTTGTCCTTTCGCAGAACATTTGATGGCAAGATCGGCAATACGCTCGGCGTCGTTCCAGATTTGACTCATTTTTTCGGCACCATCTCCGAAATAAACAAAAGGCTTCAAGTCGTTGTACGAATCCACGTCCAGAATGTCAGCAGAAATCTCCTTTACCGTGATTCCATTCGCGTCTTGAATCAAGCTATATACCTCCATTCGTCGAGCATCAATCATGGCACAAAGTGATTGCGTTGGATATTTTTCCTTGGCCATTTCACACAAACTTGTTAGTGCATCAATAGCGATTAACGGGATTCCCAGTCCGTAGCAAATTCCTTTCGCAGAAGCAACGCCAATCCTCAACCCTGTATATGAACCTGGTCCAGAAGCAACGGAAACAGCGCTCAATTCCTTCATCGCAATTCCAGCCGATTGTAGTACGTCCTCGATAAACAGGGTTAAATTCTCACCGTGAGAATAACCATCCTCTTCGGTTTCCTTCAGCGCGACACACTTTCCATTATACGAAAGTGCCACAGAACACACTTTAGTGGCTGTTTCCAGATGTAATATCCACGCCATTAAATGTCCTTTTCGACGTTTTTAGAATCGTCCCATTTCTTTAGATTCACGCAAGGATCGTGTTCCATTTTAAGCAACGTTCCGATTGTTTTGTAGCTAAAAAGTTTTTTTCTCCAGGTATACGCAAGATCAATTTTTTCGAATTTAATTTGACCGTTGGCATCCTTGTATTTGATTTCAACCTCGTAGTAGTTTTCGTAGCCCGTGTGCATCGCTTTGGCTTCCAAAACAGTAACTTTTTTTGGCTCTTGCATCGTGCAACAACCACAGAACAGGTAGACCGTCGTATGCTTCATTAAATATTGAGCCGCCTCTTCAGCTTCCTCCTGAGAAATATAGGCCAATTGATCCGCTTTTGAAACGAACGACATAGACAGTATAAAAAATAAAGCAAGTATTCTCATTCCGCGATTTCTAATTTAAATCCAATTCCATGGACATTTGTTATTTGTATGTTGCTATCTTCCTTGAGGTATTTCCGCAATTTGGTAATAAAAACGTCTAGACTTCTTCCGACAAAATAATCATCGTGTCCCCAAACGCCAGTCAAAACAATTTCGCGAGCAACCACCTGATTCATAAACTTACAGAGAATTGCGAGAATCTGCGCCTCTTTTTTGGTGAGTGTTTTCTCGAATTTATCGTGAACCAAAGTATAATTGATTGTATCAAACGAATACGTTCCAATTTGGAAAATATCGTTGTTCTTAGGTACCGATTCGAGGTTTATTCGGCGAAGCATTGCTGCAACGCGTAACTGGAGTTCTTCGGCATTAAAAGGTTTGGTCAGGTAATCATCTCCTCCAGACTTGAATCCTTGTACTTTGTCCTCATCGTTTGATTTTGCCGTAAGAAATAAGATGGGTACCTGTGCATCCATTTTACGAACGTCCTTTGCGAGCGAAAAACCGTCTTTTTTGGGCATCATCACGTCGAAAATACAGAGGTGAAACGTGTCCTCGGAGAAGCGCTGAAATCCTTCCGCCCCATCGGTACACAAGGTTACGTCGTATCCTTCTGCTTTCAATTGATCTGAAATGATAAACCCAAGACTAGTATCGTCTTCTACAAGTAGTATTTTAACTTTCATAAGCGCGCGATAAGCTGCTAAGATAGCCAGAAATCCTATAAGGTGTTCTTAACGAATTGTTAATCCTATTTACCGATATTTTCACCAACTAAGTTTCGACCAATCAAGGCTTCTGTAACGTTAATGATATGATCTCCCACTTTTTCGCATGAGTACACCAAATCGGTGTAAATAATTCCGCTTCGAATATTGAACTCGTGACCTTCAATCGAAGAAAGGTGTTCAGCACGGAATTTGTCGCGAAGAATGTTGATTTTCTGTTCCAATTCCATTGCACGGTCGATAGTCACCTCCTTGTTGGGTTTTTTCAAGTTGAAGATCATTTCTTCGAAGGCTTCATCTACCGCTTCAAGGATCGTTTTTACATTCGTGCGTTGTTCTGGGGTGAACCAGATTTTCTGCTCATCTTTGCGCTTAAAGGTCAATGACATCTGATAGAAAACATCTCCAATTCGCTCCAACTCGTTCGTAATCGCGAGCATTCCACGCACTTTCATAATCGATTCGAGGGAGAGATCATTTTCCGCACATTCGCTCAAATAACCAGAGATTTCAATCTCTACTCTATCGGTAATCTCCTCGTATTTGGAGATTTTTTCGTACAACTTCTTCTTCGTTTTCTTGTCCTGTTCGAACATTAGTGATTGGAAAAACTTGGACATTTTCGAAGTGATTTTACCAAACTTGGCCAATTCTTTTTGCGCTTCCAGTAAGAACAATTCAGGTGTAACCAAGACTCCTGCCGAAATGTACTCCAGGTGAAAATCTTCGTCTGAGGAAGAGCGGCTTGGGACCATCCAAATAACCAACTTGGTGATTTGATTGGTGAACCAGAAAAGCAACAAAACATTGCATACATTGAAAACCGTATGGAAAAGCGCCAGTGCGATTGGACGGCTTTCCTGATGGGTCATTGGACTTGGCAATTTTGTTGAAACAAGGTAATCAATCAAGTGGATAAACCCGTAGAATACGATCACCATCCAAATCACCCCCACGACATTAAATACCAGGTGGGC
>JBNKGN010000409.1:0-2771 GCA_050289845.1 Crocinitomicaceae bacterium
TGAGAACGGAAGTAACGCGATGTAAAATACGGTCGAAAGCTCTGTTGTTTGAGGGAATGGATGAAACGCAGCAAGTTGGACGGGAAAAATACATTTAAAGAGATAATAAACGACATTATAGCTTCCAAACAAAAGTCGATCAGTAAGACTATGTTGTGTTGTTGCAACGATCGAGTTGGTTGCCTCTTGCCCCTGAAAAGCGATAAAAAGCGCAACACCTCCCAAAAGAAAGAAAGGGATTTTAGCAAACAACGATTTTCGGGTGAGTACATGACCCAATTTCCAATCAAACAAGAGCAAAATTACTGGAAAAACGAAAGCGATGTTTTTGGACAAAAGAGACAACACAAACCCCAAAAAGGCGATTAGGTACCAATAGATTTTTTGTCGTGAATGGGTATGTAAGGAACGTAAATAGGCGAGGGATGATAGCAGTAAAAAGAATACATATAACACATCTTTTCGCGCGGAAATCCAGGCAACAGATTCAACGTGCATGGGATGCATTCCAAAGAGGAGCGCCACGATTCCGGCAACCAGGTACGAACTGTTCAGTTGTCTGAAAAGAAAAAAGACAAGGAAGGTGTTGAGTAAATGCAACAACAAATTCGTCAAATGAAATCCAAACGGATTGTGCTCCCAAATTTGATAATCAATGGCCAGAGAAACAACTGTCAGCGGATGGTACAAGCTCATGACCTCAGGCGTCTGAAATATTTCTTGAACATCGATGCTTTCAGTCGACACTAATTCATTATTCGTGACATAACCAGGGTCGTCCCAATTTACCCAGTCATTTTGCAATGTAGGGAACAGACAAAGCAGCGCAATACATCCGAGTACGAATAAAGAAAAGGTGCTTTTTTGTTTGTTGCTGAACGCCGCGAATCGATTCATTACGAAACGAAACTACAATAAAAAACACTTTAGTGCGTCATATTGTTTGGCTTTAACTTCAAGTTTTGTAATTTTGGGGCACTTCTATTTATAAAAACTAATTTGTTAGTTATGAAAATATTACCACTGTTGCTGGTTGGGCTTTTCTTTAGCTTTGACCTTTCTGCACAAGTTTTAAATGAAGCTCAAGGTCAAGGGTCTGGGGCGAGTTTGACCACGGGAGATTACAATACGTTCTACGGAGATAGTTCGGGAACGAGTACTTCTTCTGGTTCTAACAACACATTCATTGGAGAACAAGCAGGTTTTTCCAATACATCAGGCTTTGATAATGTATTTATCGGGCAAGATGCTGGACATCAAAACACCACGGGAACCGACAACACTTTTATCGGTACAGAAGCTGGATACTGGAACACTGCCACAGATAACGTATTTATCGGAACGGAAGCGGGAGAGTTTAATACAACAGGGTCGGACAATGTTTTCATTGGTGAAGAGGCTGGATCTTTAAATGTTGGAGGAGCTCGAAATGTCTTTATCGGTGAAGATGCGGGATTCAATAATACGGAAGGTGATGATAACACGTTTGTAGGTAGAACTGCAGGACGTTCCAATACGACAGGTCGTCAAAATGCCTTTTTTGGAAACGAAGCAGGATACGATAACTCAACGGGATATTGGAATACAGCGGTTGGAGATTCTGCGGGAATTGACAACAGCGTTGGAATAGGAAATACCTTCGTTGGTCACGCAGCAGGAGCTGCAACAGAGTATTCGAGCTATAGCACTTTTGTCGGGCACAACGCGGGTTGGGATAACAATAGAACAAACGGTACAAGTGGTGAAGGTCTTCACAATACATATGTTGGAGCAAATACTGGATTCACTAATAGAGAAGGAAATTACAATGTTGGATTAGGAGCATTCGCCGATTTTAGGTCAACGGGCTATATTGGACAGAATGACAATATCGGGAACGTTTTCATCGGGTACGAATCTATGGTGGACGAAATGGAGTCCATCGCCATTGGATATTACAGTCGCGTATATGGACGCGGAACCGTTGCTATCGGTGCGTATTCTGATTATGATTACAATACGAGTGATTATTCCGTTGGACTTGGTTGGACAGGTCATGCGAACAATGCATCAAATGCAGTAGGGATTGGACGACAGCACTATTTGGATAATGCAGATAATTCTATTGGTATCGGAGCGATGGACAGTATTACTGCAGACTACGGTATGGCAATTGGATACGATGCGACTTCATCTGCGAATTATGCATCTGCTTATGGTTATGAGTCGAAAGCAGCGGCTGCCAAGTCA
Organism: Crocinitomicaceae bacterium; assembly: GCA_050289845.1. Taxonomy (GTDB): domain Bacteria; phylum Bacteroidota; class Bacteroidia; order Flavobacteriales_D; family Crocinitomicaceae; genus UBA4466. Next base: position 2,230 of record JBNKGN010000409.1, read on the forward strand.
ATGGCTTTTGGTTATGGAGCGCACATCGATAGTACGTATGCAATCAACTCGGTAGCAATCGGTCACCAGGCGACTGCACGCGATAGTAATGTGATGGTTTTAGGAAATGATTCTCAAGCACTTCGTTTGGGGATTGGTACTTCAACGCCTAATACGTACGCAGCAATTGATTTGGCTGAGTCGAACAAAGGTTTGATGATTAACCGTTTGACAAATGCAGAAAGAACCGCTCTTGAAGGAAACATCGGAACGTCGGAAGAAGGGTTATTGATTTTCGATACGGAAGACAATACGGTTTATGCTTGGGACGGAACACAATGGATCTCTACGACAGATACCGATACGCAATTGACAGAAGCGGAAGTAGATGCCTTTGTTGCGAACAACGGTTATTTGACGTCTTTCACAGAGGTCGATGGTGACGCAACGAACGAACTTCAAGACATCTCTTTAGTAGGAACGGATTTGACAATCTCAAGCGGATCAACAATCGACCTTTCTGGAATTGACACGGATACGCAATTGACGGAAGCGGAAGTAGA
>JBNKGN010000410.1:0-2770 GCA_050289845.1 Crocinitomicaceae bacterium
ATTAGTTCTAGCGTCTTTAGTCCCGCTGTGACAGCAACTGGGTTTCCTGATAGGGTACCCGCCTGATATACCTTACCCAGTGGTGCCAAACCAGACATGATATCTTTTCTACCGCCGAAAGCGCCTACAGGCAAACCACCACCAATAATTTTACCGTAAGTGATCAAATCTGGTGTAATTCCTAAATATTCTGTCGCACCGCCAAAAGCAACTCGAAAACCAGAGATTACCTCGTCGAAAAACAATAAAATTCCGTGCTGCGTGCACAATTCACGGAGTGCCAATAGGAAGGATTTATCTTGTAGCAACAATCCATTATTCGCGGGAACGGGTTCAATAATCGCACAAGCAATTTCGTTCGGATGTTCGGCGATACACGCTTTTAAGGCTTCGATGTCATTTAACGGAAGCACTAGAGTTTCGTTCGCATATGCTTCAGGTACTCCAGCACTGGATGAGGTTCCCAAGGTAGCAAGACCGCTTCCAGCTTTTACTAACATTGCGTCAACGTGTCCGTGATAACAGCCTTCGAATTTTAATACTTTCGTTCTACCCGTGTAGCCACGTGCCAAACGCAAAGCAGACATGACTGCTTCGGTACCGGAACTTACAAAGCGAATTTTGTCGATGAACGTATTTCGGGAGAGAATTAATTCCGCCAATTCATTTTCCAGTGCAGTGGGCGTTCCGAAACTGGCGCCATTTTGTAAAGTAGCAACAATTTTATCGTAGACTTTCGGGTGATTGTGTCCTAAAATAAGAGGTCCCCAGCTACAACAAAAGTCCGTAAATTCATTTCCATCCTCATCCCAGATGGTACAACCGTTTCCTTTCTTGATGAAAAGTGGACCGCCTTCTACCGATTTAAATGCACGTACAGGTGAGTTTACACCACCAGGGAAATACGTTTTTGCTTTTTCGAAAAGAGTGTCCGATTGAATTGTTGAAATTTTACGCATGAAAATGAGCTTAGAATTTTTTGCAAAATTAGCAATAAATGCACCATTTCAGGGCGAAAATGCGTTTTAAAATGAGGAAGATAATTTGTCTTAGACAAGATGGTTCCTAACAGCGAAAATTGCAAGTCCTGCCACATTTTTTACTCCTGTTTTTTCCAGCAATTGCTTGCGATATCCTTCGATTGTTTTGGGGCTTAAAAAGAGCTTTTCGGCAATTTCTGTTGTTGTGTATTCCTCGCAGATCAACTTTAAAACGTCGAGTTCGCGCGAATTAAGGGTTTCTTTTATATTGTCTTTTGAGTCAATGGTGATTTTACTCCCAGGCAATCCTGCCAACAAAGCACGACTTACTTTTGCGTTGAAATAGAGACCGTCATTTTGAACTGTTTTGACGGCTTTAACTACTTCTTCTGGCGGCATGTCTTTCAAGAGGTATCCGGCAGCGCCAAGCTCCATCATGTTGACAATAAACGAGTTGCTGTCGTGCATGCTGAGGATTAAAACTTTCACCATGGGATGCTGTTCTGATACCTTTTGAAGTGCGATCTGTCCGTCCATGATTGGCATTTCAAGATCCAGCAGCACTACGTCTACCTGATATTTTTTGAGCGCTTCTAGAAGTTCCTCTCCATTCGAAGCTTCAAAAATAACCTGGATATCGCCATTCGCTTCCAAAATTTGAGCAAGTCCCGCACGCATTAATTCGTGATCATCTGTCAGTCCTACTTTGATTTTTGTACTCATATATCTTCGATTTCAATAATTGCCTTCAAACCTTCCGCTACATTCGATTCAAAACGAATTTTTCCCTGGATCGCTTCCATACGACTTTTCATGTTCAAAAACCCAATCCCTCCAGTAGCATCTTGTGTTTCGAGTCCTTTTCCATTGTCCGCATAGACCATTCGCAATATATTTTTGCCGTGTGTGATTGTTAAGGAAATGTGATTGGCTTCACTATGCCGTAGCGAATTGGTCACGAGCTCCTGAACCACACGGTAAAGACCTAGTTCTACTTTTGGATCGAGGCTTAATTTGTCAGGCATACCGTACATCGTTGCGGAAATTTTTTGAGCCGCTTCGATGTTTTGAAAAAGTTCGTAGATGGCCTCCCAAAGTCCCATCTTTTGAAGCACTGGTGGATACATGTCGTGGCTAATTTGACGCACTTGAACAATGCCAGTTTCCAATTTTTCGCGTGTTTTCGTCAGGAAGGCACGTTGTCTCTCATTGGTTTCATTGGACTCTAAAAACTCTACATTTAGTTTGAGCGCGGAAAGCAAAGAACCAATATCATCGTGTAAGTCAGAAGCAATCCGTTTGCGCTCGCGTTCCTGCATTTCAAGGGTGGCCTGGAGCAAGTGCATTTGGTGATTTTTTTCGATTTGGTCCAGTTTGATTCGCTGCGTTGCAATCCGTTTTTGATAAGCAATCACAAAGAGAATCACGAGAATCAGAATCAGAACGATTATTAGCGAACTGACTACAAATACGAGAACGATTTGAGTTTCATCTTTCATTGAATAATGGAAATGCGAGAGCAATATAACAATACAATTCTATTACTTGAACGGCATCGGGGCTCCATTTTATTTGCACCGAAGTGCGATTGCATAGGAAATGTAGAGTGAAATCGTCAGTACGCCGTGAATTGTCCAAATAACGGAAAAGGAAGCATCGCTCAATTTTACTACGAACTCGCCAAACAGGAAAACACTGGCCAGTGCCGTCGCGGGAATAATCGGCATTCGCAGCAGGGAGTTGATTTTAAAGCTACCAGAGACAAAGGCCACCCCCACCGTCATCTGCAA
>JBNKGN010000411.1:0-2745 GCA_050289845.1 Crocinitomicaceae bacterium
TGGACCAAGCGACATGTCGAAAAACAATGAAGGTGTGTATGAAACATACGAGTACTTGCCCTATTGCGTGGCACAGATGAAAAAAGTAACGCTTGAATCGGGTGGCGCTTTCTGGAGTTTGTATGCGGCGATGGGAGGACAAAACTCCATGCCATCGTGGGTGGAAAAAGGACTGGCAGGAAACGATCACATCCATTTTAGCAATGGCGGTGCCAAAATTGCCTCACAGAAGTTTTACGAAGCACTCATTGCCGAGTACGCCAAATGGAAAAAGAATCCCTAATTGAAGTTCGTTCTCCTCATAGCACTATTATTTCTCGTTCGGACCTCCTGGTGTCAGCAAGATTCGCTTGTGCCGTCCGATGTTCAGGTGACGGATTCTCTTGGTGGATACCTATTTCCTGATTTTAGAGACATGGATACATCCTTGCGATCGACCTACCCTTTCGTGGAATATGCTTTGAACAATTATAAATTTCACACGAAAGAGAGTCCCAATTTTGAGACCTTTTACACCAAGTTGGATCGAATTGCACGTGAAAAGAAAGGCAAGTTAAACCTGTATCACATCGGTGGATCGCACTTGCAAGCAGATATTTACACCAACGACGTTCGCGAAAATTTACAACAGCGCTGGGAGGGCGTTCCTGGCGAAAGAGGTTGGGTCTTTCCGTTTGATCTTGCGGGAACGAACAATCCCTGGAACTACGAATTTTCTTCACCGAATAGTTGGAATGCTTATCGATCTATTCCACACCGCCCGAGTAAATACGACTTCGATTATGGTTTGTTGGGCGCAGCAGTTACGTGCTCTGATACCGTAATTGACGTGAAATTTCAGTACGACCGTACCTCGAGTAAACCGCCATTTGATCATATTCGCATCTTCCACAACATCGGAGAATTCCCTTATTGGATGCACTTTGGCGCCGATGAAATTCTCGTAACCAAATCAACCCACAATTTGGAATTGGGCTATACGGATGTCTGGTTTTCTGATCCTGTAGACACGTTGAACATTCAATTCCGTCGCACGGGAGTCTACGCGCCAGAACTGGAATTGCACGGATTTATTTTAATGAATGACGCCGCTCAGGGAATCTCTTACACGGCCATTGGGATCAATGGTGCAGGTTTGTACACGTATTTGGACAATATTCGCTTTGAGGAACAATTGAAAACCTATCCACCCGATTTCTTTGCTTTCTCGGTAGGAACCAATGATGGGAATGTGCCCTACGATAAATTTCATCCTGAAGTCTACAAGCGAAATCTGGAAAAAATGATGCAAATGGTACTGCGCGCCAATCCTGATTGTGCATTGTTATTGACAGTGCCCAACGACTCGTATTACCATCGACGGTATTTGAATAAAAACATTGGGCGCGAACGCGATGTGATTGTTGAATTGGCGGAGGAATATCAAATGGCCGTATGGGATTTGTATGGTTTGATGGGAGGACTTGGATCTAGCAAGACGTGGAAAAACAATCAATTAATGAAAAGCGATTTGATTCACTTCACAGCGGACGGATATCACTTTAAAGGCGATTTGTACCTGGATGCCCTAATGAAGTTTATGGATCAGATGGAAGCTAAAGAACACAAGTAATTTCTGAAATGATTGGACATTTTAAAATAGCAGATTGGACTTTCGGTGAATTATTCACCCGATTGGATTCCATTTTCTCCTGGGAGATTGGCGAAGGAAGTTCATTGGTGTTCACGAAATTGGATTTCTGGATTTTCTTCCTGCTATCGATGGTCGCATTTTCCATTGTTGTCAGTAAATTTAAATGGATCACCGCAACACTTTCAAGTTTGTTTGTCATCGCTTTTAGTGCGGTACTTTCCTTGCGATTGTTTTCCAAAAATGCCCGAAAAGATACCATCGACTTCATGAAAGGGAACCAACCATTGGTGCTTCGAAGTATCTTTTTAACGCTGATCAGTCTCTTCTTCTTTTACAAAACCTCGGGGCTTTATATGCTCCTATTGGTGGTCAGTATCACTTTCAACTACTGGCTCGGGAAAGCAATTTTCAAATCGCACAAAGACCTTAATCGCAAGTTAATTATTGCTGTTTCCGCAATATTCAACTTATTAATACTGGGTTACTTCAAGTATGCCTACTTCTTTACGGATTCATTCAACCTGATGTTCCACACGGATTACGAGTTGGTGAATCAATTCGCACAGTTCGGGAACTCGTTTATGGGCGAAGGCACTTTTGTCGACAAAATTTTATTGCCTGTTGGGGTTTCGTTCTTCACATTTCAGAACATCAGTTATGTGGTAGACATCTATCGCAAAGAAATCGCACCTGTCAATAATTTCTTCCATTATTCGTTCTTCGTGACTTTCTTCCCGCAATTGGTTATGGGACCGATTGTACGTGCGCGCGACTTCATTCCGCAAATCACCCAGCCCTTCTCTTTGGACAAATCGGGCTTTAGTTGGGCTTCGATTCAAATTATGAAAGGTCTGGTGAAGAAGATTGTAATTGCCGATTTTTTGGTGGTGCATTTCATCGACAAAATCCTGTTGACAGAGACGTATGAATTTACGACCTATCCTGGATTTGTTTTCGTAATCGTGATGTGGGCATATTCGATTCACATTTACGCAGATTTCTCCGGGTACACCGACATCGCCATTGGTCTTTCCAAATTAATGGGATTCGATTTGAAGCCAAACTTCAATTCTCCCTACAAAGCAGTGAACGTGGCAGATTTCTGGCGCCGT
>JBNKGN010000412.1:0-2739 GCA_050289845.1 Crocinitomicaceae bacterium
GGTATTCTTATCGCTCTCAGCAATAGCGGATTTGACGTTGGCGCATTGATCGCTGGACTTGGAATTGGAGGTTTGGCACTGGCTTTAGCCGCGCAGGATACCGTAAAGAATATCTTCGGTGGTATCATGGTATTCCTGGACAAGCCGTTTAAAATCAAAGACCGAATCAAAGTCAACGGGATGGACGGCTTCGTTGAAGAAATTGGGGTTCGAAGTACCCGCTTACGCACTTTAGAGGGACGTGTCATCACCATTCCAAACGGACAATTCAGTGACAATCCTGTAGAAAACGTTACCCTTGAGCCTACACGTAAAATTGTGGTCAATCTAGGACTTACTTATGAAACAAGTCCTGAAAAAATGCAACGCGCCATGGATATTTTGCGTGATATCGCCCATGAGAACAAACGCGTTACCGACGAACCTTTGATTTCGTTTAACAATTGGGGTGATTTCAGCATGGGAATTCTTTTCATATACTACATTATGGAATCCGACGACATTTTAATTGCCCAATCGGAAATCAACCTTGAGATCTTGAAGCGTTTCAACGCAGAAGGACTTGACTTTGCTTACCCAACACAAATGATTTACAAGAAAGAGGTGCAATAATAGGCACTTCCTTACAACGATATTAATTCATCACTTTAGAACAGTACGAATGACAGTAGCGGAAATACGTCAAACATTTTTTGATTTTTTTGAATCCAAGGGACATGAGATCGTTCCAAGTGCACCAATGGTGGTAAAAAACGACCCAACACTGATGTTCGTTAATGCCGGCATGAATCAATTCAAGGATTACTTCCTGGGGTATTCAGTGCCGAAAAACCGCCGTGTTGCCAATACCCAAAAATGCTTGCGCGTTTCGGGGAAACACAACGATTTAGAGGAAGTAGGTGTGGACACTTATCATCATACCATGTTTGAAATGCTGGGAAACTGGTCCTTTGGTGATTATTTCAAAGAAGAAGCAATCGATTGGGCATGGGAACTACTGGTAGACGTGTACAAAATCCCTGTCGATCGCTTGTATGTAACCGTTTTCGAAGGAGATGCCACAGATGGTGTTCCGAGAGATGATGAAAGCGTTCAGTTTTGGAAAAAACACATTGCAGAAGATCGAATTCTGCTGGCTTCAAAAAAAGACAATTTCTGGGAAATGGGTGATATCGGACCGTGTGGACCGTGTTCTGAAATCCATGTGGATTTACGCTCCGACGCCGAACGCCAAAAAGTAGATGGAAAAACCCTGGTTAACGCAGACAATCCTCAGGTGATTGAAATCTGGAACAATGTCTTCATGCAATTCAACCGAAAAGCAGACGGATCGTTGGAACCACTTCCTGCAACCCATGTTGATACAGGAATGGGATTGGAACGTTTGGCCATGACTTTACAAGCGAAACAATCGAATTACGATACAGACCTCTTTCAAACGCTGATTCAACACATGGAGAAAATTTCAGGTGTCGCGTATGGCAAGAAAGAAGAAACGGACATTGCTTTGCGCGTTATTGCGGATCACGTGAGAGCAATCTCCTTCTCTATCGCTGATGGACAATTGCCTTCCAATACTGGGGCAGGTTATGTCATTCGTAGAATTTTGCGCCGTGCGATTCGTTATGGATACCAAACCCTCGACTTAAAAGAACCATTTTTGGCAGATTTATCAGGTGTCTTGGTCGCAATTATGAAAGATCCTTTCCAAGAATTGGAGCAGCAGCAAGAATTGATTCATAAAGTGATTGAAGAAGAAGAAAAGAGCTTTTTCAGAACGCTGGAACAAGGACTTCGACGTATGGATGCCGTAATTGAAACCACGAAAAAATTGGGAAGCGCCGTAATTGAAGGAAGTGTGGTTTTTGAATTGTACGACACTTTTGGTTTCCCTGTTGATTTGACCTCGCTCATTGCACGTGAAAACGGATTAACCATCGATGAAAAAGGATTTGAATCGGAATTGAACGAACAAAAAAATCGATCGCGCGCTGCAACAGCAATAGAAACAGACGACTGGATCATTCTTCGCGAAGACAATGTTGAGGAATTTATTGGCTACGACAACTTGCGTACGCACGTAAAAATTGTCAAGTACCGTAAAGTATCGCAAAAACAAAAAGCGTTTTACCAGGTGGTATTCAATCTCACACCGTTCTATCCAGAAGGAGGTGGACAAGTGGGAGACAAAGGATTCATCGAATTCAACGGAAAAAAATATTCGATTTTCGACACGAAAAAGGAAAACAACCTGATCGTGCATTTAATGAACGAATTGCCGGAATTGCCAGATGCTACCTTCGAAGCTCAGGTCAACCAAAACTTACGTTTGGCATCGGCTTACAACCACTCGGCGACGCACCTCCTGCACCAGGCTTTGCGCTCTGTATTGGGAACGCATGTGGAACAAAAAGGATCTCTTGTTTCACCCGAATACCTGCGATTTGACTTCTCTCACTTCTCGAAGGTGACAGACGAAGAATTGCAGCAGGTAAGCCAAATGGTGGCACAAAACATTCAAGCGAATCATTCCCTGGAAGAAAAGCGAAATGCACCAATGGAAATTGCATTGGAAATGGGCGCTATGGCATTGTTTGGTGAAAAATATGGGGATACCGTTCGTGTAATCAAATTCGGCGATTCGGTAGAACTTTGTGGAGGAACGCATGTGCAAACCACAGGAGAAATCGGATTGTTTATTATCACCCAAGAAACAGCCGTTGCCGCAGGTGTCCGCCG
>JBNKGN010000413.1:0-2720 GCA_050289845.1 Crocinitomicaceae bacterium
GTTTCTGGTGGATCACATGAGATTTCCCTGGGATTGATGTTGGCGTGTAAAGAAAAGCCAGTTACGTTCCGCACGATTTCGTGTCCATCGTTCTAAACATATTTTAGACTCTCGGTTTTCTTTTCTGGTTTGTAAAATCGAGCTTGCAGCGAAAGGTTTATTCAGCAGAATAGACCTTTTTTCCTTTAATAAAAACCATGTCAGCGAAGTTGGGACTATAGTTCTCAGTGACGACCACAGGTTTGTCGAAAATGCTGAACGTAGCGTCTTTTCCTTTTTCGATAGTACCCAATTGCTTTTCTTGGAATGAAGCGTAGGCAGCCCATTTGGTCATTCCGAGCAAACATTCTTCGAGCGTCAAACGCTCTTCTGGTCGAAAACCACTAGATGGATAATTTTCTGCGTCTTTGCGGTTCACTGCCGAGTGAATTGTTCGGAAGGGATCAATGTATTCTACTGGAAAATCGGTACCAATAGCAATCATCCCGTATTTGTCTAAAATCGACTTAAAAGCATAGGCACCTTCCATACGATCTGGGCCGAGACGCGATTCCGCCCAACGTTGGTCGCTCGTCGCGTGTGTTGGTTGAACACTCGGAAAAACACCTGCTTCGGAGAAAATATTGAAATCGGCGGGGTCGACAATTTGGGCGTGTTCAATGCGCGAACGATGATCGGGATTGTATTCGTACAATTCGCGATACAAGTCCAAAATAATACGATTGGTAGAGTCTCCAATGGCATGTGTGTTCATTTGGTAGCCCGTCGTTTGACAGATTTCAAGAATTTTTGCGAGATTTTCTCTTGAAGTGGTCAAATAGCCCTGATGATTTTTACGGTCGTGATACGGATGTTTTAAAAAGGCCCCACGAGAACCAAGTGCTCCGTCACCATAGACTTTAAAACTCCGAACGTATAAGTTTTTGTTCCGATAAACACCTTCTTTCATGGCAAAAGCGATGTTTTTCGTTGTCGGCAATAACATGGCGTAGATGTTCAACTTCAATTTGCCATTTGATACCAGTCGATCGAACAGTTGGAACTCTTTGTAAGTTAATCCAGCTTCGTGAACGCCCGAAATCCCATACATTAATAGTTCGTCCTGAACTTCCAGTAAGGATGCTACCAATTCTTTCTGTGGAAAATCAGGTAAAATGTCCAAAATGGGATTCATCGCATTATCTACAAAAACACCCGTTGGTGCAATCAAACCGATATGTCCGTCGTTTCCTTGAATGTGTGGCAATTGTACGGATGCCTCATCGGCAACGGAGCGATTGATCGTTGTTTCGTAATGCCCTCCTTGATTCAGTTCAGGATCAGAGTGGTATTTACTAAGTACATCGGATTTTTTAATCAGGTAATCATTTGCGAGCAACGCATGCCCATCAATTCTGAAGAGACAGACCGGAATATCAGGATAAAGTTCATTCAAACGATTATTGTTGGGCATTTGATCCCCCCAAAGACTTTGATCCCAGCCTCGACCAATAATGAATGGACGTTTGTGTTTGCTCTGATAGCGCTCTATCCGAAGCAGTACTTCATCAAACGATTTACAACCGATCAAATCAACGCTAAGTTTCGATCGTGCGTAATTCATCATGTGACCGTGTGCATCTGTCCAACCAGGATACATGTCTTTACCACCTGCATCAATGTATTCTTCAGCACTGTATTTGTTGAGAATTTGTCGTTCTGGTCCAACTTCAACAATTTTTCCATCGCGAATAGCTACGGCTTCCTGAACCGATTGATCTTTATCCATCGTGTGAATTCGTGCGTTGTGAATGATCAAATCTACCGATTGTCCTTTCATGCAAGAAGACAATGAAAAAGCGGCTAATAGAAGGAGCGCTAAAAGAAATTTCATAATTGTTGTTTGAACCATAAAGGTAAGGAGGAAAAATCAATGTTTCTGATTCCATGTATTTGTGTGATGGAAAATAGGAGATAGAAAATTGAAAACGTGTTCTTTTTGATAATCTTCGGGGAACTCAAATTTTATCTCCACTGTCCCGCTCAATCATCGTGGAATTGCTAATTTTGCTGCAAAGTCAAAAAAATAGCATGAAAAACCCTAAGAATTACGATTCGCAAGAAGCAGAAGAACGTTGGTACGCGCACTGGATGCGCAAAGGTTATTTTCATTCGGAGCCGGATGATAGAGAGCCATATACCGTCGTCATTCCACCGCCGAACGTAACTGGGGTTTTACACATGGGGCACATGCTCAATAATACGATTCAAGATGTTTTGGTGCGCCGCGCTCGAATGCAAGGAAAAAATACGTGTTGGGTGCCAGGGACAGATCATGCTTCTATTGCCACGGAAGCGAAAGTGGTACAGAAATTACGCCAGGAAGGCATCAAGAAATCCGATCTAACACGAGAAGAATTCCTCGGACATGCTTTCGAATGGAAAGACAAACACGGTGGGATTATCCTCGAACAATTAAAGAAATTGGGGGCTTCCTGCGATTGGGAACGCACCAGTTTTACAATGGATCCAGGTTACTCGGAATCCGTAATTGATGTGTTTATCGATTTGTATTCGAAAGGCAAAATTTACCGCGGTGTTCGCATGGTCAATTGGGATCCAGAAGCCTTGACAGCACTTTCAGACGAGGAAGTTCTGCACAAAGAGGTGAATTCCAAATTATTCCACGTACGTTATAAAATTGCAGGTTCCGACGATCAATGGTTGGTGATTGCAACGAC
>JBNKGN010000414.1:0-2713 GCA_050289845.1 Crocinitomicaceae bacterium
CGCTTTCAGTATTGAAAGATTTGGTTGGCGATGATTACACGTGGGAAGAATTGAAATTGTACCAGGCCTCATTGTTGATTTAAAATCACCAACTAATACTCCCGCCCCTCTGTGTCGATATATTTTACTTTTCCATTCGGTAAACGGACTTTCGCTAAATAGCATTCAAATGCCGAAATTTCCGCATATTTTGGTGCGACCAAGTCGAGTATTCCGTATCGTCCGTCCTTTTGGGTCAATAGAAACTGAAAACCAGGTCCATATTCAATCTTGTCGTATTTGACCTCAGGATTTTCTAGTGTGAAATACCGTCCCTCCTTTATCAGAATCACGGTTCTCGGATCCAGGCGCGAAAAAAACATATATCCAAAATTCGATGTGAAATTAAACACGTGACCGCCATTAATAAAGGATACAGAATCTGCGTAATTCTTTGCAATCACGTTTTGTAGTACTTTCGGCTCCTCATTGTTGTAATCATAGAAGGTCTCATCTTCATAAATCTCATACGTCGAATCGGTAGAGACAATCGTCAGCGAATAATGGGGTACTGTTCCGCATACAAACATTCTAAAATTGCTCTTCTCCGATCGGTTGCCTTTTTCGTCGATATAGAACAGCTGATCTTCGCTGTCCAAAATCTGAAATTCCTGTCCTAACCGTCGCGCAAACTTTAGGTTTTTGGTAGTTTGATGCGTTTTTTTATTGACCAGTTTGTATTCCGAATTTTGCTCGCAAAAAAACAACTGAATGCTGTCGGATTCATAGACAACCGAATCACATGGAGACGCAAATAATACTCCTGAAGGAAGCAGTAGAAAGAAGCACGCTATTTTAAGGGAATAATGCATTTTCGACTTACTTCTTCAATACCATTGTTTCTTCAAATGCCTGAGATTTTATCCGATCGAAATCCGAATTTTCGGGTTTCAAAATGACCAAATTTAAGCCGCCGAGTTGCAAGGTTTCTTGCGATACAATGTATCCAAATTCGTCCGTCGTTTCGCCCGAATAATCAAAATGGGACACGACCAATTTATTGCCTTTAAAATGCAACAGCTGTGGGACATATCTTCCATTTTCGAAGACATTTAAAACATATATCGCTGGGTCGTTCGTTTTGGTGAGAACGTTTTTACTGGTTGCACCGACAAATTCGTCGTGGTTCCGAATTCCAAAATAATAATGCTCCTCATTCAAAACGCAGGGAACGGAATCACCGACTTCCACGCCGAAAATAAAGCCATTTCGCACATTGTATTTGGACGATTCACGCACTGTTTCACGACTAATAGACCCTACTGTCACCGAAACCAAAGTAATCCCAGTGGCATCGAATTGCATCTCCAATGTTCCATTATTGATGGCGTAACTTCCAAAATATTTTTCCGCCACGGAATTTACTTTCATACTTGCCGTAGGCAAAGGCTCAGCGAAATAGTACGAATTTTGACCATTCACAAAAAAAACGGAGAAAACCGCAACGAGGAAACCAACTATTTTCATAACTTAATTAAGAGTGATCCTTAAATTTACAACTACTATGCACCTAGAATCAAATTTGATGCAAAAAAAATGGCTCGTTAAATCGCCGCAAGACCGTACACTCGTAGAATCGTTTCGTTCAAAGTTAAAAGTGGACCCAATTGTCGCTGAATTATTATTGCAACGCGAAATCGATACTTTCGAAGATGCACACGCATTTTTTCGTCCAGAATTAAACACGCTGCACGATCCATTTTTGATGAAAGATCTGTCTGTGGCTGTAGAACGCTTGCAGGAAGCGATTGAAGCACAGCAAAAGGTATTGTTGTTCGGCGATTACGATGTTGACGGAACAACAGCCGTTGCACTCCTCTATTCTTTCTTAAAAGACACTGTTCCTGTCGATTTTTACATTCCCGATCGTTATTCGGAAGGCTATGGTTTGAGCATGAAAGGAATTGATACTGCGGCGGAACATGACGTTTCGCTGATCATTTCACTTGATTGCGGTATCAAATCGTTGGAAGAAGTCGCCTACGCACGATCACTGGGCATCGACTTCATTGTCTGTGATCACCACGAACCTGGAAACACGCTGCCAGATGCGATTGTTCTGGATCCAAAACGCAAAGATTGCGAATATCCTTACAAAGAATTGTCGGGCTGTGGCGTTGGCTTCAAGCTCCTGGAAGGATTGTGCGAAGCAAACGGTTGGTCGAAAGATCCGCTCTTCGAACATCTCGATTTACTTGCGTTGAGTATTGGTGCGGATATTGTTCCTGTTACTGGAGAAAACAGAACCTTATGCTATCACGGAATGCTGCGCTTGAACGAACATCCCCGGACAGCTTTTAAAGAATTACTCGCACTTGCCAATAAAACCTATCCCGTGACTTTAACCGACGTTATTTTTAGCATCGCACCTCGCATTAATGCAGCAGGACGATTGCGCTCGGGGAAATTCGCAGTGCAATTGATGATTTCCGAAGACTTAAATGAGATCCATTCGTTGGCAACGGAAATTAATGAAGACAACCTCGAACGGCGCGAGCTAGACAAACAAATCACTGCAGAAGCATTGGCGCAATTGGAAATTAGTTCTGAAGATCGCTACACGAATCTCGTTTACAAAGACGATTGGCACAAAGGCGTGGTAGGAATTGTCGCCTCACGGATCATTGAAACACACTTCAAACCGACCATTGTTTTAACGAAATCGAATGGTGTG
>JBNKGN010000415.1:0-2707 GCA_050289845.1 Crocinitomicaceae bacterium
AATCGAGGTGAGTTTGGATAATAATCGCTTATTTTGAGTACTAAAATAGATTTATTCTACCAATTGAAATCAAATCACCTGATACTATTTACCGCGTCTTTTCCTTTCGGGAAAGGTGAGTCTTTTTTGGAAACGGAGATTCTTTATTTGGCGGAAGCATTTGAGAAGGTGACAATTATCAGTCAGGCAGCAGGCACAGACCAGCAACGGGCAGTCCCAGCGAATGTTGAGGTGCGATCTATTCCGATCCATTTATCGAAAATTGAGCGAATGGAAGCCATTGCTGGACGATTTTCAAGTGCTTACCGGACCGAAAAAAGATACCTGCGCGATACGTGTGAAATGGAGATGAACTTAGCGGTTCTCAAGACATTTTTAATTTCTTTCCGCCGTGCCAAGAAGTTCGAAAAATTGGCAGAAGCGCTTTGCCTGGAATTCGATCAATACGCGAATTATTTATACAGTTATTGGTCGGATGATTGTGCAATTGGATTGGCCTTATTTCGTGCATCGCACCCAGAAGTTCGCTCTTTTTCCAGAGTGCATGGCTGGGATGTTTATTTTGAGGCGAGTGCGATTGGCTATTTGCCCATGCGGGCGTATATTTCCGATCATTTGGACGCCATTTTTGCCATTTCTCAGACGGGGAAAAATTATTGTGAAAATCGCTGGAAGGTAAAGGATTCAGCAAAAATTCACATCGCTCGACTGGGTATCTCACATCACGATTATCATTTGGATTATCAGGAACCATTTACGATTGTAAGTTGCGCGAACTTGATTCCTTTGAAACGGATTCACTTGCTCATAGATGCATTGGCTCTGATGAAGGTGAAAAAACAAATTCGTTGGGTTCATTTTGGAAGCGGTCCACTTGCCGATGTTTTGAAACTGCGCGCTGCCGAAAAAATTCCTGAACAGATCGAAGTGGAATTTGCTGGACATATTTCGAACAGTGCATTAATGGATTGGTATGCGGAATGTCGTCCTGCGGTTTTTGTGAACACCAGTTCTACGGAGGGAATCCCTGTGTCAATCATGGAAGCCATGTCCTTCGGAACCCCAGTGATAGCCACAAATGTTGGGGGTACTTCGGAAATTGTGAATACCGAAAATGGTGTCTTAGTCGATGCGAACGTAACACCGGAAATGCTTTGCGATCAATTGCAAAAGATGGTTGAATTATCGAGTGATAGACACCGGAAGTTAAGGGAAGGTGCTTACCAAACTTGGTTTCACAAGTACAACGCGGCAGCAAATTATCAGCATTTTATCGAACAGATTGAGCGTCTTTAATCTTCAAGAACGGTAAATATCCAGAAGTTTTTGAGCGTAATTGCCAATGTCAAATTGCTGGGCGAATTCTTGCGCGTATTTTCCCATTTGTAACCGATGTTCTTCATTTGTAAGCAGCGATTCTATTTTATCGGCCAATTGTTCTGCCGATCGCGCTTCGACGAGAAAGCCATTTTTACCTTCAACGACTATGTCACTGTTTCCTCCGCCATTAGTGCAAACAACGGGTAGACCAGCCGCCATCGCTTCGATCAAAACCAAACCAAAGGATTCACGAATGGCCGTATGGAGATACACGGTTCCTTTCGCCAAAATTTCTTCGGGATGATCTACATTGCCATGGAAGTGTACCTGCGATTCAAGTTCCAAATCTTTTGTCAATTGGAACAACCTTGCTTTTTCAATACCATCCCCCATCAAGTCCAATTGTACCTTAATAGATCGCTTGTTTAAGGCGTCAACTACGCGAATGGCCAATTCCTGATCTTTGTTGGGAACAAGACTACCGGTCATGACCAATCGGTGCTCGGGTTTCGTTTGCACTTCGTTGAAGAAACGTATATAATTGATGGCATTTGGCAATAGTTTACGCTCGACGGTCTTGGGCAGGTTTTGATGAACATACGTGAAAGTGTCTTTTGAGACGGCGATCGCAATCGCACGGTTGGTCAACAATTGCCCGAGAACAATTCTTCGTTCATACGCATCCGTGATTGCTTGTTTGTTCAATTTTACTCCCATTCCCCACTTTTTCATTTGGCGCATGTTGTTGTGAAAGTGAACCACACGAAGAGCGTTGGTCTGAATTTGACTTAAAACCATTTCCGTTTCGAAGAGGTGCGAGTGGATCACGTCTGGATCAAAGCGATCAATAAAGGCTTGAAGTTCGGCCACATCCACTTGATTTTTTTTCTTTAGAGAGGGGAGAACAGTGGCAGGAATGGTTTTAATGGTACTATTCTCACTAAGGAAAGTGTACGAATTGTCGGGTCTAAATGTGACAAGTACGCAGGTTATTCCATCTATTTTTTCGAGTTGATTACAGATGTCTAACACAATGCGTTCTGCACCTCCTTTTCGCAATGACGGTATGACGTGAACGATTTTCATCTGATTGGGGTGAAAATGAATGTTTTCTCAATGATACGAAGAATCGAACAAAGTCGCTATTCTTATTGTCGAAACCCAGCCGCTTCCAAAACGGAGCTGTATTTTACTTTCACCAGTCTATTCGCGACTTTATTGTTTGGTAATCGGTGTGAAACAAAATCTTTGAGGTGGTATTTAAAGTTCTTTACTTTATCAAATTTTGGGGTTGTTGCTGGCGTATGATATTCATTCTCTACCGTTTTTTTATCGAAGCGGGAAAGTTGATCTTTTTTGTCTGCCAATGCGGCATTGAAAGTGTCTT
>JBNKGN010000416.1:0-2664 GCA_050289845.1 Crocinitomicaceae bacterium
TACAACGTCATTTTCGCAAACGGAAAGACTAGGCGTTGTTATGGACGAATTGGGGAGTACGCGATCTACAGCCATTCCAGTTATTATCAAATCAAAAGTGCATTCCGCTGGATCTGTAATCCCAATGCCAGTGTTATCGCCATCGACTACCAAATAATACGTTGTATTTGGAAGTAAACCTGCTGCCGTCAATGAAAAGTTCGCCGTTTCATTCGAATGACACGATCCAATTTGAACATAGGTGTTGGCGTCGCAAGGAGTGCCCGCTTCTATCAAGGCTGCTTGCAATTCTGTGTCTTGACCTGCATTAATTTCAAAGGTTAGATTCGAAAAATCGATTTGAACGGCACCGCCAATCGTGTTTGTAGTGAAGCGCATCCAAATGGTGTTATCTGGTGCAAAACAGAAGAGAAAATCGTCCTCGCAATTCACACAAGAAGTCCTATTTGCGTTAATGTTATCTACCGTTACAGGCTCATTGGGACACAATTCAAGGGCATTCTGACAAACATCAAAGGGCGGTTGAGACCAACCCAGGAATGGACTGATAATCACCATTAACAAAAATATAACACTTGTTCGCATATCCCCTTAAAACGCTTGAATTTTCTAGTTATTCTAACAAATTTAAGATAAATTTGACGACTAAATTTTGAATTACACTACTCAATTAACGTATCTGACCATGGTTTGGCACAATTATAGAAGTTTCTATTGTCAAATCACAAAATAGTTGCTTATGAAAAAGATAATTACCCTCGCATTTTGTTTGTATGTCGTGCCAGGTTTATTTGCGCAACACATTAAGTATGAATCCGATTCCAAATGGTTCTGGGGCCTAAATGTAGGTGCCACATGGAACTCAACGGACGTTAAAAATCAAACGAACGCCGGTTGGGGATTAACATTTGGTCGTAGTTTCAATTACGAAAGTGGCAATATCACCAGTTTTGACCTTCGCATGCGCTATCTTATGGGTACGTGGTATGGTCAGGATTTCGACACAACAAATCTCGCTAATTACAATCCTGCGTACATGCCGGGTAATTTGCAAGATTATAAAGATAATCCAGGATATACCGTGAATAATTTTAGTTCCACCACCCATGAACTTGGTTTGGAATTAGTACTTCACGCCAACCGTTTAAGAGAAAGAACAGGGTGGGACCCATACATTTTCGGTGGGGCGAACCTCGTGTGGAATCAAACGCATAGCGACTTGATCAATTCCGATTCTTCGTTTTTTGGACAGCCTGGACAATACGACTACGAAACTCCAGCTTCAATAAACGAGGCCTACATTAATGGTACGCTCGATGGAATCTATGAAACACCAATGAATCAAGGAAGTGAAAACCTTGACTACAATCTCAATTTTATGCCGAGTATCGGGATCGGGATCGGGTACTATTTCGGTCCAAGATGGTCTTTTGGTGTGGAGCACAAAACAACTTTCACATTAAAAGACGATTGGGATGGTTATGAAAATGCAGAACCAGGATTGTGGGGATCATCTAACGATATCTACCACTATACAAGTGGTTACCTGCGATTCCATTTCCGAGGAGGAAGAGTGAATACCAATACCAATACGAACACCAACACGAATAATAATAATCTTACCAATTGTCCAGAGCCAGTGGTGAGCCTTGTGCGCCCTTCGGTTAACGGAACAACAGTGGATCAGCAAGTGTACGCGTTCCGTGCGAATGTGACGAACATCAATGGTGTTCAAAACGTGAAAGTACGTGTGAATGGAGTAGAATCTACGAATTTCTTCTATAGCACAACAACCAAGCAATTGGAAGGAAGCGTGGTGTTAAACCCAGGTGCCAACCAAATTCAAGTAGTCGCAACAAATGCCTGCGGAACTGACGTAGAAACGGTGGCGATTACGTATGAAACATGTCGTACCCCAATCGTTACTTTCTCGCAACCTGCGCAGAACAATGTGAATGTTGATCGTGCACCATACGTAGTGCGCGCAACTATCGCTAACGGTGGAAGTATTACGTATAAAGTGAACGGTTCGCAATCAGGGAACTTCTTCTACAATACCTCCAACGGAAGTTTTGAAAGCAGTATCAACTTGGTGCCGGGTATCAATACAATTCAAATAACGGCAACGAACGAATGTGGATCCGATACAGAAACGATCACAATTAATTATTCGGATTGTGAAGATCCACGCGTTGAATTTCTTGCAGGAAACGGATCTGTGATGACCGTGACCACGCAACGCGCCTTAGTACAAGCACAAATATTCGGAGTAGCCAATATGAATGGAATTGGATTCCGCGTAAATGGAGCGAATCGCGTCTTCTCTTACAACAATTCAACCCGATTGTTACAATCAAATGTGAGCCTTTCTCCTGGTGCTAACGTGATCCAAATTACGGTAGCAAATGATTGTGGTACTGCGGTGCAAACGTTGACCATCAACTACACTCCTTGTGTTGCGCCAATTATTTCTTTGGTGACTCCTGTTCGTACAGTAACAACAAACACTACAGGAACGCAGACAATTAGTGCAACTATTGCAAATGCCAATCAATTGGGCGAGATCCAAATGCTGGTGAACGGTGTTCAAGTTTCCGGAGGGTCTTTCAATGCATACACGCATTTATATTCGAACGCTGCTGCTTTGAATGCAGGTACAAATGT
>JBNKGN010000417.1:0-2661 GCA_050289845.1 Crocinitomicaceae bacterium
GTTAAGGCGACCAACAGCACAATTGGCCCGGTAATCATCCCGAGCCAAAGGTGGATTCTACGAATAAACGTGCGCTTGTTCATCCTTAAATGTTGCACGTGAGCTTTAAGGTTACATTGCGTAACTGCTGCGGATTGACCCCTGACCAACCCGAATAGTATCGCGTATTCAGTAGGTTATTCACTTTCAAATTCAAGCCAAAATTCTTGTGATTGTAGAACAAAGAAGCGTTGTAGACCTGGTATGCTGGTAGCGTGAATGTCCCAATATTATTGCGATTCAATGCCAAGTGTTCGCTGGCTGCATTGCCACCAAAACCGACCCCAAAACCTTTCAATTTTGACGCCTGGAGTTGGTAGCTTAGCCAAACATTAGCCATTTGTGCAGGACCCGATTCTTCAGGTCTCAAACCGAGGTAACCATTTGCCGGTGAATCCTCTAATACGACCGTCTTGTTATTACTATAACCTGCAATAATGTTGAGTCCTCGAACTGGATTCGCAATCAAGCTAAATTCTACCCCCTGACTTTCCACCTGACCGCCTTGAATTGTATTATTTACGTTGTTCGGGTCGCTCATCAATTTGTTCGAAACTAAAATATTATAGTAGCTCGCCGTGAAAGCCAGTTTGTCTTCAAACAGATCTGTTTTTACCCCGAACTCGTATTGATTGGCGTGTTCTGGACGAAAGGATTGCATGCGAACATTGGACCCATCAGCATCAGCCACTTCTACTGGCGCAACATTCGAAAATCCATTCATGTAATTGGCGAAAAGCGCGACTTTATCTTTTATCGGCTGATATACCAATCCAAATTTCGGAGACAAGGCGAGCTGACCTTCCACTTCATCCGTCGTCCAATAAGCGGTACTTCCTTCAAAATAGTCGGCGCGAAGACTTACCATCGCAGATAAGGTCGGCAGGACATTGATTACGTCCGAAAAATAAGCACTCATTACTTGATTTTTTGCAGTAGAAACTCCTTCACTGGATCCGATCAGAAGACTATCCACGCCCACCTGGGTTAAAACACCTGTATCGGAACCATCGGAAAGGCGTACAATTCCATTTCCAACCCAACCCGTGCTGTTGTTTAAAACCGTTGATGCAAAATAATCCAGACCTAACACGATGCGATTGCGCATTTTTCCGATCGCAAAATCACCGATAAAATTCTGTTGAAGATCCATCGAATGTGTTTCGCCATTTCTTTTCGAGATGTACCGGTAAAACGAATCTCCATCTGCCAAATCCCACAAGTAATGATAATAGCCGTTTGATTTTGTCGTACTTCGGGAAACCGCGGTTTGTGAAGTCCATTGGCGATTGATTTTGTAAAACGCCTGTGCTTGAATATTAAATGTTGGGTTACTTATCGTAAGATCATTAGACGTAAACGATCGCTCGTAATCTGTATCGAACGCATCCATAGAAGTATGGGAGAGTGGCGCATATCGACTCAAAAATAACATCGGTGCATTGGCAGCATCCGCTTGCTGAAACTCCGTGTTGATCTGAAAGGTCAATTTGTCTGTTGCTTTCATCAAAAAAGATGGCGCGAAATACAACGCTTTTTTGAAACCTGCATCTTGAAAAGTTCTTTGCTCGGTGTATGCCCCATTCCATCGAATGGCTGTCTTTTCATTGAGTGGTGTATTCAGATCTAAGGTCAAACGATTCAACCCAAAACTGCCGAAAGTGTACGACAAATTACCGCCCAAAATAGCGTACGGTTTTTTCGTTGTGACATTTATCAAGCCACCGTATGAAATCGTCGGACTTCCAAAAAGCGTTCCCGAAGGTCCTTTGATCACTTCAATGGATTCGACATTCGCTGGATCAATTGTCCCATTAGTCACACTCGGCAAACCGTTGATCATGGTTGGTTGTACACTAAATCCACGCATGGTATAAAACTCCGCACCATCTCCTCCGCGACCTGTTGATTCCCACAAACGAGCCACACCTGTTGCATTTTTTAAGGCATCATTGAAATTGGTGACTACTTGTTGTTCTAGAACCTCACGCTTGATACTGTTAAATACTTGTGGATTTTCGAGATTCTTCAACGGTAATTTCGCGACCAAACTCGAAGAGTCGTCATAGAATCGATTGGACTGGTACCCCAAAACATTCACCGACCCCAATTGTTGTACGCTTTGAAGTAAAAAATGCAATTGAAGCGTTTGGTTCTCAGCAACGACCACATTTTTCTCTTCTTTCAGGTAGTTGATGTGCTGCACAACGATCACATAGGTCCCTGGTTGAAGGTCTTGAAGTAAAAATACACCCGATGTATCTGTGGTCACTCCTTCATTCTTTCCTTGCAGATAGACCTTTACAAAGGCGATCCCTTGATTTTTTTGATCCAAAACTGTTCCCTGAATCTTGCCCGTTTGCGCAAAACCTCTGACATTACAACAGCAAATTGCGACGGCAAAAAGTAGTGTTTTAATTTTCATGTTCTTCTCATTTTGATGAACACAAAACTCCTATTTAGAATTATTCTAAACAATACCATTTTTAGGGTATGAGCGCTTCAATGGCTTCGTGAAACAGTATCTAGTAAATTGACATTCAAAACATTACTTAGACAAGCGCAAGTACTTCCCAATTGAGAATCATCAAAAAAATACCGCGAAAAGGGTAGAAAAAATGA
>JBNKGN010000418.1:0-2645 GCA_050289845.1 Crocinitomicaceae bacterium
TTTTTGGATCGGAACGTTTGGTGAAATTGGTCAATAATTACTACCCCTTGAGTATGGGAGACATGAACAGCTTGATCTTTTCCAAACTCGATGAATGGAAAGGACCACTAGAGTTGGTCGATGATACGGCGATTTTTAGTTGTCGATTTTTCTGATTGAAACCTTGCGTTTCGTCAATTACTGACACATTTCTAATTTCGATGATATAAATGCTGGGATTTTTTCGTCCATCATCAAATAGGGCTCGGCAGCGCCCCTGTACAGTTTACACGCTCTAGTGAGATCACCCATTTCTTCATAAAGAGCTGCAAGCATGAGACAGAATTGAGTACCTAGAAATTCTCCGTCATTGGATAAATCGTGCACTTTAACAAATGCTTTTAATTCCTCTCGTTTTCCAGACTTCTCAAGGATTTCTATTTTCAATTGCTCGGCGGCCATGACATCAAAATCGGGGAGCCCCAGGGTGTAGTCGGCTTCTTTCTCTGCCAAATCGAATTCTTCTAGGGCAAGTAAAATATAGCCTTTGTCTATTCGGTAATAATCGTCATCTGGTTCTAATTCAATGGCTTTATTGATGTGAAAGAGCGCCTTTTTCATGTTTGCGGTGTCCTCCTCATTATATCGAAGGAAGCGAGACAAACTAGCGTGTCCTCCTGAAAAATTAGAGTCCAATGCTAACGCCTTATTATAATTTTCCAGAACTTTTTCATCGTTTCCTTGCATGTCGTATACAGTTGCCGTCATCCAGTAAAACCAGGGTTCGTTCGGGTTGTCTTGTATCGCTTGATCGAGAATTTTAAATTTTTCTTCGTAAGGGGACATCTCTACGTTGTCGAATAGCTCCATGTATTCGTTAGGTATTGTTTGGGCTGCTACCTGAAAACAGAATACAATGGAATATAGGAGAATTAATTTGTTCATGTAAAAGACTATTTAATAAATTGAAGATCGTTTTGTTTGAAGTAAAGCCGTTATGTGAATAGAAATATTTATCGCAACAAATACATCTTCCCGAAATCTTTCGTAAAGTACGTATCTGCTCCAGATTCTCGATGTTTGATCGCCTCGCCATTCAGTTTGGTTTGTACGCGATATAAATAGACGCCATTTGCCAAGGGATCACCGAATTGGTCAGTACCGTCCCAGGCGAATTCAGTGATGTTGCGACCAATCTGAATTGTTCCTAGTTCATCTTCAGAGATTTCGCGTACCACACGTCCCGAAACGGTCAGAATTTGGATCAAAATGTCGTCTGGGACTTCCGATCCTGTCAGGGTGAAAACAAACCGTGTGCTTGTGCTAAACGGATTCGGATAGTTCATCATCGCCGTAATTGTCGATTCATGCACAATTTCGAAATCAACGTTGTAATCCAAATCGCCAGAAAGGTTTCCAGATTTATCAGAACCTTGCACGGACAACGTGTATTTCCCATCGAGATTAAATTCAGTCGGCCAGATAATCTTAAAGCGAAGATTTTGCGCGTTGGCAGGAATCCATTGCATGACCGTATTGTTTTGAGCGTCTTCAAATGGAATGCGTTTTTGTACACCATTTGGATCCGTGAGATAGATTCCAAACAGGGAGGTATCGGCGATGTCGTCCATGATCAAGTATGGATTGTCGTCTTTCAAGGTGATCAAAATTTCGCCGTAAGGATCAATGATATCGCCACTCAAAATATGATTCCCGTTGAAGGTGACGTCCAAAATCGGTTGCTCGTCATCCTCTTCCACAATGAACGGGATTTGCAAAAGATTGTTGAAATGCAATTGTTCGGGTTGATCCGTGATAAAATAACTTCCGTTTACGTATGGATTGACTTCCATCCAGAATGAATTGATCCCGCCCATACCGATAGTAGAGAATCGCAATGTGTCGTAGAGGACGTCATTCACACGTAGCGAATCTTGTCTCGGATAGCTGATTGGGATACGTACTTGATTTTCATCCTCTACCCAATAACTAATGAGCAACGAATCCATGTCAATATCGAAAATGTTCTTTACATCCACAGCAAATTCAATTTCTTGACCTTCGTAAATCGGATCGGTACCTGCCGACCAATAATAACCGTTCGTGCCATCAATCGCCGCTTCTGGCAGTGGATCGTAAAGTACATGCCAACGATCTATTTGTGCTGGCGTGTTGTAGGTAGAATCATGGTAATCTGCGAATAGCGAGATATACGGATACGTGTTGGCGTCAAAAAGTGTGTTGAGATTCAAAAGGGAATCGTCCAGACTGAAAATCATCGAGGTACTCGTAACGGCATTTCCCGCGAGATCGTGAGCGATAATATACAAACGCGTGGAATCTTCCGTCGGCGTTTCTTGTGGATCTTGTTTCCAGTAAACATTGCCCCATTTGCTCGCAGGTCCAATTAACGGAGCAGATTCACGTCCCGCGAAATCGGCGCCTTGTAAGGGCATTTTTAAGGTGAGATTTCCTCCTTGAACGCTTGGGTATCCTTCAACAATTGTCGATGGATCGCCTTTCTTCATCATAAAAATAAATGGTCGATCAGGTCGGTTCACATTCATACTATCACTTCCTAAAGCTGAGAAAGTTCCGTACATTCCAATAGAATCCAAACTTTGCCAAACGCTATGTTGGGTTGTGATTGGTGTGTAAATCAATAA
>JBNKGN010000419.1:0-2644 GCA_050289845.1 Crocinitomicaceae bacterium
TAGTTCAAAGCGGCAAGCTTCGTATTCCAGGCTTTCAGACTCGATCGTAAAATGTTCAACCAAAAAGCCAAGGCGATCATACACCTTGGCTTTCATTAACGGATGAAGTTGCTTCATAGCTTTTAATTGTGCGCTACGTCAACCGAGCTTATCGGCTTGTTCCTGCGCCTTTTTCATAATGTCGTCGGCTTTTTTATTCGCTTCATTTTCGATAGCGACGGCTTTTTTCTCCGCTTCGTCGTTCAATTTTTTCGCAGCTGTTTCCGCCAATTTTTTCTTCACAGGATTGTTGCCCGCTTCCGCGATCAATTTATCACCTTGTGTTTTGGCTTCTGCTCGCACTTTGTTTGCGGCGTTTTTACCTTCTGCTTTCACTTGATCCGCACGTTTTTGAGCGTCTGCCATGATTTTCTTTTTCTGCGCTTCAATCTCTGCTTTGATGTCTTCTTTCGTGTCGTTGACAATTGTTTTTACACTGTCAATTGCGGTGTTTTTCAAATCGTCGACAAGATTCCCCATCTTATTTTTGACCGCGGCTTTCACCTGTTCTGGTAAATCGGTGGTGATCTTTGGATTTTTTGGATCTCCTTTCGCGAAAACGTTCGCCTTGATCGTTGCAGGTAAATCCCCAACTCCAAGATCTGGGTGCAAACCATTCAACATAGTTAATCCCTTTTCTACTTCGTTTAAAATGGAAGCCGGGATTTGTTCTTTAGGAATGTCCATCGCGAATTTGTAGTTCATCTCTTTTTCCAAAGTTGTGTAGCCCGAAACTTCCGTTGGGATTTTTCCTAGTTTCACGTTGAATGGCGTTAAAATGACACGTCCATCACTCACGGAGAAATGCGTATTAAAATTGGACAATGATTGTTTGGAGATGTTTTTCAACTTCGTTACAGCTTCAATTTTCTCCAATAACGGGAAGCTAGAGAAGGTAATTGAACTTGAACGGACATCACCATTACTTGTAATCGATTTGAGAATAGGCATGAGATTATCATCCAGTTCCGAGGTCATTGCAAAATTCGAAGAGATTCGTCCTTTTGCCAATTTAGCAATAGGCGCCAGCTTACCGACAGTGACAAAATTCGCGGTCAATTGCTCGATATCAATATCTTTCAAAGTATAATCGAAATCAAATTTTGGATTGGCATGATCAACCGTATTGTAGCTTCCGCTCAACCCAACTGTTCCTCCAAGTGCCTGCATGGAAAAGTTTTTCAATGTTGCTTCTTCATTTTTTATTCCTGTTTTTCCAGATACGGAACGTGCAAAGATGCCGTTGTATTTCGCTTTCTTGATGTTGGTGTTCAGCGTAAAATCGATGTTCGCAGGAACCAAAGTAGGTCCAGTAGCTTCGGTACTTTCGACAGGTGCAGCAGCTGTTTCTCCCGAAGTATCTTCTGGGTAGACATTCATCAATTCGTCGAGATCAAGGTAATCGCTTGAGAAGTTCATTGTTCCCACCAATTCTCCATCTTCTTTGAAGAAGTATTCGAAATACTTGTCAATCGATCCGTCCATTTGGAAATCGGATTTTCCCATTTTGGCATTTAACGCATTTAATACCAGTTTTTGCGGAGAGAAGGTGAAGCGCATGTGATCAATCACCACGTCTTCTGTCATTGATTTTGACGTGTAATTCATTTTGCTCAAATCCAACACGCCTTCCGCACGGAACTTATCGTATTGCTCTTTTTCAATAGAACTCATGGCTCCATCCAAATCTACGTTAGCATCAAGGATTCCCGAATAGGATTCACCTTCTGGAAGTGGCATGAAGTTTTTAATGGTTCCCAAGTCAATGTGCGTGTGAATCCCCGATTTAAGCAATGGATCGTAGCTGAGGTTGCTCATGTACAAGTTGGCATCGATCGTATTGTCTCCAAGATTTGCGTGGAATTTAGGGACTTCTACCGTCATTTTATTCATATCTGAACCTCCAGGGAATTTGGATCCAGCATCGATTTGGATGTTGCTGATTTTTCCTGGCAGTCCGGCGTATTTTACCGATCCGCCTGTCACGTTCAAACCGAAATCCCAGGCAGGCATGTTGACATCGTCCATTTTTCCTTTGATCAATCCATCCAAAGAAAGGCTTCCCGAACCGATCATGCTTTCATAGCCTGTGCGGTAAAACGCTGGTATCAATGAAAGGAAATCTTTGAAAGACGTTTTGGAGGCGTCGATTTTAAATTCCATATCATCGTAGCCTTCAAACATTTCGTAATATCCGCTAAGCGAACAAGTCACCGCATTCAACTTGATGGTGTTGTTTTTCAGCGTGAATTTGGACGATTTGTCTGTAAATTCCATCAACATATTAATCACCGCATCTGTTTTTACTTCGGTCAGATAATCGACACCGTACATTCTGTAGGTGCATTTGTCAATTTTCGTCGAAGTCTCGAAATCGAATGTTTCTGCTGTCAAATCTCCTTTTCCAGTGTGTTCCAACTTGTCCAATTCCATAAACATATCGTACAGTCGGTCGTCGTAACGAATTTTTCCATTGGTGATTGAATACTCCTGAAGACTTAGTTTGAAATTGGACGGTTCTTCCAATTCTTCTTTCGTTTTTTCTTCGTCGGGTTTCACAATGTCGTAATTGGCTGATCCGTCTTCCAAAATCCGCACGTCAATG
>JBNKGN010000420.1:0-2591 GCA_050289845.1 Crocinitomicaceae bacterium
CTTTGGACCAGACATAACTTCCATTATCTTTCGGCTGCAAGAGCAGCGAATAGTTCATCGTACTTTTTCTGTCATTAGGAAACATGGTTTTTGAAAAAGTGTTTTTCCTGGCTTGAGGATCAAAATGTTTGGAGACAAATCCCTCTTCCATTTTTTTTGTCGCATTGTTTTTAACCGCAAACTCAAACGAAGCGTGAATTCCTTCTTTCTTCAGTGCTTTTTTAAGCTTTTCACGAAGTTCTTTTGGGGAAATCCGCTCTTTTAAATCGCCTGTCAATAACATTTCAAAAGTATAATGCTCTAAAACAGATTCTATATTCTCAATTCGATTTTCCGAAAAATCCTCGAGCAGCAACGTTGAATCCACTTTCTTCAATTGCTGTTCCAGCTTTTGCGTCCAGTTCCCATGTTCAAGATCGTCGCTTCCACTCGAAAGCGTATCGATGGATCGAAATTCAATGCGGCGTTCCCCTGTTGACTTATTCCCGTCCCAAATAATTATTTCTTCCGCGTTTTGATGGTGTTCCAAATCCTCCTTTCGAGAGCTTACTTCCACTCGTATTTCGCCATTTTCTTTGTGTTGCGTCGTGATAATTTCGCCGTTAAAGAGTGAGTCGATTCCACCAAATTTTCGTTCGATAAAAATCAACGCTTCATCTTTATCTATCGATTCATTCACTGTATTTAATGCATCGTTAATATGCACAGCGAATGCTTTTTCGCGCTCCGAGATGGCGTCATTAATCCAATTAAACTGCATGCTAATAATACCAATCATGGAGATCAGCATAAGTACAATAAGCCCGTATAAAAGTCGATTTTTCATTCGTTTACCCTCCAAAAATACGGTTGTTCCTGCCCAATCGCACCCACTTTAACCTAACTTTAACCTTCCTTTTCATTTCTTTAACCCTTTCTGGGTCAAGCCCCCACTAATTTAGCACTATCGAAACAACCGAACCTCAACAGGTTCAATTTTAAAAGAACAATTATGTGGAATACAAAACATTTAGCACTCGGAGCAACGGTATTTGCTGTGGCCTTGGTTTCCTTCTCAAATGGAGACGACAACGGAAAGAAAAAGAAATACCATATTATTCATCAAAAAGACGGCGTTCTACAAGAATACGACACGCTACTTCCCATGGGTTCAACGTACTCGGTGGAGCAATTTCTCGCGGACAAAGGATTGGATGCTGCCAACGCACAAATTGTGAATATGCCTGCAATGAACGACGGAATGGTCTTTATGAAAGATGACGGCGAGGCACAAATTGTAATGCGTACGTTTAATTCAGACGTGATGATTTCTGACGAAAACGGAGAAATTGAAGAGGTGAAAATCATCCGAAAAAGTGATGAAACAGGTACAGAAATCATTCAAAAATTTGTGAATGGAGAGGAAGTTACACTCTCGCCAGAAGAAAAGGAAGCCCTTCGAATCAACGAATCAACTAATGGGAATCACAAAGTAATTGTCATAGAAGATGATGGCGAAGGCATTGAATGGAATGCGGAAGGAGACCATGAAATGATTGAGTTAAAAGTCGAGGTAGACGATGACGGAAATACGACGGTTCAAAAATTTGTGAATGGTGAAGAAGTTGAGGTGTCCCCGGAAGAACTCGAAAAAATCCAACTACATAAAGACGCACCAGAAGGGCAAAAAATGATTTTTATCGAAGCAGGTGAAGATGCGGAACACGCGCAGGAAATGGAGTTGATCCTTGAATCGATGAATGGCAACATCGATTCTTTACTGCAGGAGCTAGAAATCGAAATAGAAACAATTTCAGGTGAAGGAACCGAAGGGCAACGAATCATTATTCAGGAATTTCATACCGAAGACGCTACTAACGAAGATGGGTCGGATGAGATTCATAAAGAAATTCATTTTCATAGCAGTGTTGATGTCCAAGGTGAAGAAGATTTTACTCTTGTCTTAGTAACCGAAAACGTAGATGAGACTATGGAGACATCAAATGCGGCTCGCATGATCCAAGGAGAAATGAACGACCCGATTTCCGTTTATCCCAATCCAAACAATGGCACTTTTACCATTACTTTCAACCAGGAAGAAAAATTAAAAACTGCGATTGAGATAACTGATAGCCAGGGAAAAATTGTGTTTAAGGAGAAGCTAGGGAATTTCTCGGGCACCTACAAAAAAGAACTCGATTTGAAGAAAAATGGCACTGGTGTTTATCTGATTAATGTACAGCAAGGTGACGAATTATCGACACTCAAAGTGATCGTGGAATAAGTTTTAGACGTTAGGTTAACGAGTTTATTTTCATAAGTACAGTTTTGTTTTAAATTCGAAAGCGATCACTTTCAAAGCCGACTCCACTTGGGGTCGGCTTTCTTTTTGAAATTAGTTTTGCAAGGTGAACGCTGTGGTAGGACGCAAGGCGCTTTCTTGGGTTTTTATAAAAAACAACAATTGAAGAAATGAACATTTTTGGTTTTGGGTTGATTTTTAGTTCTTTATATTGATGATTTGCTGTGTTTTACATTTTGAGATTTCGCTATTTTTAAATTTCCTTTTCCGTTAATTCCTAAAACCGCCCAATCCCACCCGACACTCTTGT
>JBNKGN010000421.1:0-2586 GCA_050289845.1 Crocinitomicaceae bacterium
CTTTCACAAGGAAACTCACCGATTCTTTTCCGTCGATGATGCGGTGATCGTATGATAAGGCCAAATACATGATCGGGCGTATTTCTACTTTACCATCGATGGCTACAGGTCGTTCTACAATATTGTGCATCCCCAAAATTGCCGATTGCGGAGGATTGATAATAGGCGTCGACAACATTGATCCAAAAACACCTCCGTTGGTGATTGTAAACGTTCCTCCCGTCATTTCGTCTGGAGTAATTTTCCCGTCACGCGCTTTAATTGCCAATCGTTTGATTTCACGTTCAATATCAGCCAAAGACATTTGCTCCGCGTTACGAACAACGGGAACCATCAAACCTTTTGGTGAAGAAACAGCAATTCCGATATCGGCATAATCGTGGAAAATCATTTCGTCTCCATCGATTTGTGCATTTACCGCAGGGTATAAATTCAAGGCTTCCGTCACGGCTTTGGTAAAGAAGGACATAAATCCAAGATTTACTTCGTGATATTCTGCGAATTTCCCTTTGTATTTGTTCCGCAAATCCATGATCGGTTTCATGTCTACCTCATTGAAGGTTGTTAACATGGCCGTTTCATTTTTTACAGACACCAAACGTTCTGCGATTTTGCGACGAAGCATTTTCATTTTCTCGCGCTTCTGATCGCGGGTACCTCCCCAACCGGCTGCAGCTTCCGTAGCAAAACCTCCTGCCATAGCAGCAACAACGTCTTGCTTGGTGATCCGACCGTCTTTTCCAGTACCGTTAATTTGTTGCGCACTTACACCATTTTCAGCCATCATTTTTGCTGCGGCAATCGAAGGTGTTCCAGAAGCATACGATTTTTTCTCGTTCACTGGGTCAGGGCTCGGAGCAGCAGGTGCTTTTGGTGTGGCTACATTTGGTGGAGGTGCAGCTACTTCCTCTACAGCGGGAGCACTTGTAAATCCTTCTGGTTTCTCGGCAGAAGTATCTATCAAACAAACAACCGCGCCAACGGCAACGGTATCACCATCTTCTGCCTTCAAGGTAATGATTCCACTTTCTTCTGCAGGAAGTTCCAAGGTTGCTTTGTCGGAGTCTACCTCCGCGATCGCCTGGTCTTTTTCTACATAATCTCCATCAGAAACAAGCCATTGAGCAATTTCAACTTCTGAAATTGATTCTCCTGGGCTAGGTACTTTCATTTCTAATACTGACATACTTCTTTTTTAATATATGAGCAATACGTTCAACATTACTCATGGTTCAATCCTTTGTATCTACTTTTCTTACGCCTTTACGCCAACAGTTCCGTATTCGAACAATTCATTGTAGAGACGTTCGAGGCGACGTTTGTGAAGGTCATGTGATCCTTCTGCTGCCGCTGCTGATGCGTGTCTACAAACGCCAATCAAGTTCAATTCACGAAGTGCCATTGCCATGTAATTCCAGGCACCCATGTTTTCTGGTTCTTCTTGCGCCCACAAAATATTGGTCGCATTTTTGTATTTTTTTAGAATGGCATCGATTTGCGGTTTTGGCAATGGATATAATTGTTCCACACGCACAAAAGCCATATCTTCTACACCCAATTCTTGTGCTTTTTCTGTCGCTTCGTAATAGAATTTTCCTGAACAGAAAACAACGGTTTTTACCGATGCAGCATCTGCTTGCGGATCATCCAACACTTCTTGGAAGCCACCTTTCGCCATCTCATCTAAAGACGATACCGCTTTCGGGTGACGCAAAAGTAGTTTGGGAGAGAAGACCACCAATGGTTTTCTAAATTCACGTTTTAATTGACGGCGCAACAGGTGGAAATGATTGGCAGGCGTTGAGGTATTACATACTTGTATATTCAAGTCAGCACATTGTTGTAGGAAACGTTCCATACGACCGCTGGAATGCTCAGCACCCTGACCTTCGTACCCATGCGGTAATAACATTACCAATCCACTCTGTGTCGCCCATTTGTCTTCACCAGCGGTAATAAACTGATCGACCATAATTTGCGCACCGTTGTAGAAATCTCCAAATTGTGCTTCCCAAATTGTAAGACCGTTCGGACACGCCAACGAATATCCATATTCATATCCTAAAACGCCATATTCTGACAACAAGGAGTTGTAAATGGTGAAAGGTGCTTGTTTTTCTTCAAGTAGATTTAGAGTAACAATTTCTTCTTCCGTGTCTTCCGTCTTAACGACAGCATGACGGTGCGAGAATGTTCCGCGCTCCACATCTTGACCTGTCATACGAACGGGATGTCCTTCTACTAATAAAGTAGCGTATGCAAGCATTTCAGCCGATCCCCAATCCAAACGATCTTCTTGAATTGCGCTCAGACGATCATTAAAAATTTTTGAGATTTTACGGAAGTATTTTTTGCCTTCTGGCAAGGTTGCAAGCTTGGTTCCTAACTCCAAAAGTGCTTTTTTGTCAACACCCGTATTCGGCGAAACCAAAAAGTCTTCTGCATGTCCATGACGGAATCCCTTCCAGTCGTCGCTTAAGAAGTCGTAAACAAGTGCTTTTTCCGCTTTGCGCGATTCCTCAAATTCTTTTTCCAGGAAATCGTTGTAGTTGTCGCCCATCTCCTTCGCCTCCGCTGCATTCATAA
>JBNKGN010000422.1:0-2562 GCA_050289845.1 Crocinitomicaceae bacterium
GAGTAACGGATGTGCAAACAGTTCCGTGGCAGGTGGAGTATGATCAGATTTACGGCCGTAAAGCAAGTACCAGCTAATTAACCATCATACATGGGCCAGCCATTGGCATGGTTGCAG
The DNA here is from genome assembly GCA_050289845.1 of Crocinitomicaceae bacterium. Taxonomy (GTDB): domain Bacteria; phylum Bacteroidota; class Bacteroidia; order Flavobacteriales_D; family Crocinitomicaceae; genus UBA4466. The sequence goes on from JBNKGN010000422.1 coordinate 118, forward strand.
CGAGAAGTTATCGAATACGGCCGTAAAAGAAGACGCTAACGGACTGCACGCATATAAGCCAAAACGAATCGCCTGCACAGGCGGCGCGGGCGGATTCAACTTCCCCATTTCTGCTGATGTTTCCCCTAGCCGATGCAAATGAAAAATACGCATCTGCTTAAAATCACGTCCATCTGGAGATGATTCAAGCAAAAAATCAGGGCCGCGCCGACTGAGTCGATACCACATCACCGACATCGTTGTGATGTCCATCGTCGCCCAGTCCGAATAACCCAGATTCGTCACCACACTCCCCAACCGCGACATCTGCGCATCTTCATACTCTATTGACGCTTTGAACCAGTTTTCACTATCCAAATAAACAATCACGCCACATTGATCAAATCTGTTTTGATAGTCAAATGAAACCCTGGTCGTAAACGTGAAGTTTTCCTGGTTTTCAAGCAGCAGTGCCGGCGCATTGTCATTCCTGAACCCATAATAACTGCGCTGCCAAAAATCCGTTCCCGGTTCCGTTGTTATCGTTACAGCATCATTCGTAATTTCAAATGTTTTGGGCTGATTAATCCATTTGGCACTTGAAAAATCTAAATCCATGACCTTTAGTGAATACATAAAATCTGATTAAGGGCAAACTCAAACATTCGGCCTTCAAAACCATTCTTTTCCCAAAAAATTTTAGCTTTTCCATTTAGTGCTAAAATCCAACGCACGCACAAACTCAAAAGTATTACACCAATAAATTCCAAAACTATTACAAACATTCGGGATATGTCGATTTGCTCGTTGCCTTTTCGGTTTGGATACTTCCGTAGTTACAATGCATCGATCATTTTTTGACTTTAACGCTTATGCGATTAAAAATGGATCTCGTCCAAGTTTCTCGACTTCATCATCAGTCAAATTGTTCGCATATCCTACATTAATTATTCTGGCAACCAAGTCAACCTCCACTTCTTCTTCAAACAAAAGTGCAGATTCTGTTTCGTGTGACTTTGCCCAGTTTGCAAGGCTATCGTTTCCCTCTTTAATTTCTTCATATATCTCGATTGGAATTTTCGTATTGCCCTCTTCACCCATATATACAAGCCATTCCCAGAATTCGGGGATACGTTCAATAGGATAATAATCCCGATTTGCATCTATCAGAACATTGGCATCAAGCAAATACAGCAACGAATTCTCCTAAGCAGATTGACTGGAATTTGTAGCCCGATTAGTTTCTATTAACTTTTGCACATTTTTTGCTTTCACACCTAATACTTTTCCTGCTTTGACAGTTGTCAATGCTCCTCCTGCCATCATACGTTGAACTAAAGCAATCAGGTTAATTCCAATACGATGTCGACGCACAATGTAGTAATTAGGCCCACTTTCTTTCTCACGTGCTTTTGATCTTTGTTCCTCTTTCCTCTCCCTCCATAAATCACGATAAGTATTGTTTAGACGACGCCATGTATCCACATCAATTTTTTCTGTGAGGAGTAGACTATAAGCAACCATTGAGTTACTGAGATTCCGTGCTCGCGCAAAGTCACTAATCCTTGTCTTCAATTCCTCAAAGGTTAGGGTGTTATCTACCCTCAGTTGATTTAATTCTGACTTAGGCAAAAAGAATTCGCCTGCTACTTCATTGCAGAATTTTTCAATCTTCCTGTCAGAATAAGTATTACTAATGCCGGTTTGACCTAGCCATATATGGACAAGCTCATGAATAAGAGTAAAAGACCAAGCTGCCCTTGAATCTCTATCATTAATTACAATAAACGGAGCTATATCATCTGCAATAGTAAAGCCCCGAAATGCATCTAAACTGATTTCTGTGTGATGACTGCCAAGGTCACCAATTAATAAGACAAATACACCTATTGACTCGACACCTGAGCGTAATAGTGCAAATGCGTCACTCGATGTAGATTGATTACGAAATTCTATAAGATCAACTTCTATTGTGCTCTTTATCGACTCTAAAACTGCTGCTACACCATCAGACATTTTCATTGAACCAACAAATGCTAATGGTTCAGCTTCATCTTCATCTTCAAGTACGGCACGGATGATACTTTGTCTTGCTTGAACATTACGAATCAAAGCATCCACTAGCGCGTTGGATGTTTCCGAGTATTCATCGGGAAGTGTGCGAAAATCTTGCCCACGATCTCCTTTCTGTGGCGGCGAGGACATGTAGAAAACAAGGAGAGGACGACGATATTGCTTTGCCATTTTTACAAGCATTGGTCTTGTAGGATCGCTTTCGCCAGCTTCAAGTGCAGTGAGTCGGTCTACAGCAGAAACCCCTCTTGCTTCACGAATATGCAACTTTTGACAGGCTTCTTCAAGAGAAAGACCTGATGTTTCACGAGCCCAACGAAGTATTTCTGGATTAACTTTCGGCATTATTCATTCTAATAAATCAAAAACACTTTAGTGTAGTGTTTCCCGATT
>JBNKGN010000423.1:0-2561 GCA_050289845.1 Crocinitomicaceae bacterium
AGAAAATGCACCTGTGCTTTGTGAGCCAGAACTAACCATGGAAGGTCAAAGCATGGAAACATTCCTGGATACTCTGGTAGCGAACGGAGACTTACTGAATTTATCCTTCCAAATAAATGATGCAACGCATTCACCGATTTACGATGGGATATTTTTAAATTCTCCGCTGTACCAGTGGCAGGGAGCTGGAAGCGGAGTTCCGATCAATTATAGTTTGACTACAAATGGTACCACATTGATCATTAATGTCTCAGATGATAAGGGATACGATTGTACGACTACTTTGGTGCATCTTGCCGGAGGAAGATTCGGATGGAGTAACGTTGTAGGGTTCTCAAACCTCCGCAAAGATCCTGCGTACTCAGGTGCAGGAGCGCATTATAATATGCTTATCGATGCAGAGTTGAGCGGTGGAGGAACGACAGAAATTGCTGTACATTCTACGTGTCATAACATGTTGAACTGCTACGATGATCTTTCCACATGGATTTATAACGTTTGTTACCTCAACGTTGAGGACTACGCTTTTAATCAAACAGTATTGGATTCTGCTGCGAATACGGCGCAGGTTTCGAGCATGATGAACGGCATAGAAAAGACTATTCAGCCGATTTGGCGTCCTCACACGAATTACGCGATTGCTGTCAAAGTAAACGAGACGGTTTCGGGTGCAGGTAGTGCAAACCATACAGATACGTACTTCTACGGCTTTAAAACAGCTGGACCCATTGGTCACTTCCATCGTTACGATGACGGGGCAGGGAACGAAGTGATTCGGACTGATTACCAGGTGCTCTTGGATCAGAATCAGGAAGAAAGCTACATGTTAAGCAAATTGAAGCCATACATTAATTATGAGCGATCGTATCCGAATGCAAATGGTGAATTACTAAATGCGAAACCTTTGTACTACACCGATCCGAAGATTCTATTGTTCTTCACACGTCCGTACGTATATCACATGTTTGAGAATTGGTCTGGATATGTCAACAATCCTGCAACAACCGGAGGGATGTCCATCAATATTGTAGATCCTACGACTACCGTGACACCACCTGTAGGAACAGTTTCCTGGCAGTTCGAGAATCATGCCATCAAGGATAAAGACATGCAGTTCTTATCAAACATGGTGGAAAATGCTTCTTCTTCTGGTTGTGAACCGGCTTCTTTGGATCCATTGAGTGTGCACGCGCAAATTGATGTAACTGGTTTGAAACCGTTGAAACTGTACACGGCAATTATCAACAACAATTTCGAATTGGGATCCAATGGAAGCGTTTCTCGAGAGGTGCATCGTTATCCGTTTAGAACATCCGCTTACGGTAGTTTCCAGGAGCACATTCAGAGCTATATTTTAGCTGATGACAATGGAACACCAACAAAAACAGCTGTATACGATGTTGAAATTGGTGGAACGATTGATGTCAACGATGCTGTATCCATAGTTGGTGGCAGTAACCTGATGCTGACAGATTACGCAGATAAAATTGAACGAATCCTACAGGGAGCATTGAAAGCAGGAACGCTGCAGCCAGCAATTTCAACGGAGTTCAACTTTGTGAAGCAAGGAAGTACAATTATGGGTGTTTGGATTCGAACTCCAGAGCCGTTTAACGATCCTAAAATCCCTGCAGTTGATATGGAGCCGTCGGTAAGTCTCTTAATTGATGCCTCTGGTACCTTCAATGTTTTCTACTCGAAGGACAACAGAGAGGTGTTCATCACCAACCCGACAATGAATCTTACGGGAGGACAATTCGACTTCACCTTCCATTACCTTGAGTGGGACAAAGCGACGTTGACCTATATCAACGCGGAAACAGAGACAGTAACAATTGATGTTCCAAGTTCCATTTAATTCACCGCTAACCTAAGAAAGAGATGTCAAAATATTTTAATAGATATAGTTACGCAACCCGACCAGTCTACAAATCCATTGTAGAACAATCGAATAGTTCCTTCACCTACGCCATTGGCGATATGGGAAGCGCTGGGATTTTGAGCTTGTTATCTTCTGAAGGAACAGCTCTCTATTCCAAAACGTACAGCATAGGCAGAGATACTGTGAAATTTGTCAAAGCCGTCGAAGGGACGAATGGAGAATTTATTGTGTTTGGCTACAAAACCAAGTCGACGTCTGATGCGCTTGTGATGCGCTTAAGAGCGGACGGGCTGGTAATTTGGTCCAAATACATTGTGCAACTGGGTGCAACTGATTTTATCGATATGATTCGCGTTGGTACGGATGATTACGTGATACTAACAAAAATCACAAGCAATGATGTAGACACATTCGAATTGGTCAAAATTTCTGGAGCGGGTGACGTAGTGGGGGATTTTCAGGCCTCTGTTTCGGGGTACAATATCCGGCCGGAAGGTTTAGAGAATTCTGCCAGCGGTTTCATGGTTTATGGTGGAACCGACATCAACTCGAACTGGGATGCTTTCTATGCCCATTTTAACGTTAACCTGGGAGTCTTAGGGGCGGAGCGTGTAGGAAACTCGAGATATCAATACGGTCGTGCCATGTTGCACATCGGAGGCAATAAATTTGTTGTTTC
>JBNKGN010000424.1:0-2549 GCA_050289845.1 Crocinitomicaceae bacterium
AATGTCCCAAAACCGCTGGTACTCCATACGCCCGTTACATCTCCTCCTCCAATGGTTCCTGCAATGTTGAGCGTGGTATTCGCACAAACGGTATCGTTCATGCCCGCTTCAATGAAAGGATAGGAGGTGAATTCAGACAAATATCCGTACGAAGCGCCTGCTCCATTGTTTCCCGCGATAATTCCCAAACCGAAAATGTCGCCTGCGTTCGTTACTTCGTTGTATGAGTTGATAGGGACGTCCGTGGTATTGAAATAAATGATAGCAGACTTGTATGCTCCACTTGTTCCTGGTACATCTGTGAATGCCCCTGCAGGAATTAGGGTGCTGTTACCGTTCAATTCGAACATACTTTCGAAGCCGGTTCGCGTGTACACAATTAAGCCCAAAGAATCACCAGACGTACGTGTAAATGCTGTATTGTATGTTCCAGCGCAGAATAGATTTGGCACTTGAGCACCACTTAATTCACAACCGTACCCTGAGGTGTGCCAAACGTAAACAGGTTTGCTTGTAGAAATGTAATTAAAAGCATCGCTGGTGGCTACTTCGTATGTTTCTCCCCAGTTAATAACTGTACTTACCGTACCTGAGTTTTGAATCGTCACATTTGTACCATTTTGTGTCGCTAGAATGTACATACGATCTGTGTTGGAGGTGCCGCCGTTGACGATGAATTTCTTTCCAGCATATGATACTGGTGTGATTTGATCTCCCATTGTACTGAAGCAGCCGCCGTTGGAAAGCGCACCGCTGAATAGGGTCACAGCGATAGGTTTGTCGGCAGAAACAATGGATCCTGCCAGCGTACTCACTCCGGTAACATTCATATCTCGTGCACTGTACGTTTCTCCTTCGTTTAATACAACAGAGAAAGTAACATCTTGAGCATGACCAGTGATGGCCGTTCTTGGAGTAATGAGAACAGTTGTGTTGTTTTGCGTTGCGACGATATCAATAGAAGAAAACGAAGCAGGCGTAGTGGATCCGTTGTTCCAGTTTTTTTGGAATGGCGTATAGAAATTATCGCCCATCGATTTGTTTCCTTTGAGCGTGAAGATTTCTTTATTACTGGTGCTGTTCAGTTGATAAAATGCGCTGATTTTCTCGCTTGCAGTGATTTTAATACCATTGTTAGCTACGACGTTACCCGCAGGACTTTCAATTTGCGCCAGGAAAGGAGTAAGGTCGACGCTATCCACAGAATTCGCTGGAATGGTTAAGTTGATGGGAGTAAATCCGCCGTTTGCTGGTAGCGAAACGTTAATCGACGCTGGATTCTCGTAGGTCATCAACCTCAGTTTAATTGGGCTATCACCGGCAGAAGCAGAAACTTCAGGAGCTGCAAACCAAAAAATAGTGTCTATTTGCGCCTGAGCGGACGAAATCCTAAAGGTGAGACAGAGGAGAAAAATACTCCGTAAGAGCACATTCATAAGCAGTAATGTTAGCGGTCAATTGTTAGTAATAATAATAACGTTCCCTGCTAGGAACCGCCGCAAAGTTAGAGCATTTTCGTTAAATAAAAAAACGGAATCAAATTATTGGTGACGAAGACAAAAAATAAAGGGAAAGATGCTATTTTTTTTGAATCCAATTGCGCTGTTTATTGAGCACATTGAACATCCGATTTTAATTTCTCGGGATCGATGCTTTCAAGGAGGGTTAGGATGTTGGGAAACAGTTTTTTGTTGTACCCATATTTTTCGTTGGTAAACTCATTAATGGCGTCTTCTTTCGACATTCCGTGCAGCATTCGGTAAGCGGCTACCATACACCCCGTGCGATCAGAACCATGCAAGCAGTGAATTAAAACTGGCTTTTCAGCAACCTCAATTGCACAAAGTGTGGTAATAATATCTGCATACGTTATTTTTTTTGCCCGCATTGGAATGCGTACTTGAATAAGATTCGTTCCTTTAATTTCTCGGGCATCGTCGATGACATTTCTCAAGTTGATCACCGTTTTTACGCCGTAATCTTCTAGCGCCCGCATTCCTTTTTTCTGAGGTTGACCAGAGCGGCAAAGATTGACATCCACACGATGAAAATTCTTCACGCTATGCGTTGGATCTGGTGCTGCCATTTTAAATGCAAGCAAAACGAAACCTATGAGCAAGATGGCAAGTATTTTCATGCTGGAAAGATACGGATTCGTCCCAATTAAACACAAAAAAAGGACACCTGCAAGTATCCTTTTTGAAACTAAAACTATTGTTTTTGAACCTATGCTTTGTTGTATCTGTACATCGCAATCATTGGTAATCCAATAAGGGCGAATCCAACAACGCCAACAACAAGCATGATTCCTGCGCCTGGCCAGTGCATAACTTTAAATAATGATCCCATTAATGCCGTGCTAGCGAATACGGTTCCGATAATAAATGCTGTCTTTTTCATCTGATTATTTTTTTGGTTCTAACTTGTTAATGCCGCTTTCAAAAAAAAGTAACAAATGATCATCAAAAAAAAACAGTCCTCACTACTGAGGACTGTTTGCGCTGTGTCTAAAACCTAAACTGTACTTATGAATAACAACGCATTTTTTT
>JBNKGN010000425.1:0-2532 GCA_050289845.1 Crocinitomicaceae bacterium
GTCCGGATCGATTTCCACTTCACAAATATGCGTGCCATTGGGATAGGTCGCTTCGTCCTGAACGAATTCACCAAAACCTTTCAGTTCGTCGGGATGACTGGACTCGAACCAGCGACCTCACGCCCCCCAGACGTGTACGCTAACCAACTGCGCTACATCCCGATTGCAACATTTCGTGCTTGCAAAACGCAGCAAAAATAGAAATTCATCGAGACATTTGATCGTCCTCGAAAAAAAAAATCTTAGAGCATTTAATTCAAGAGATCAACCTCCCGTAAGCTTCTTGATTTCGTTCAATTTCATCAAAGCTTCAACAGGCGTTAACGTATTGATATCGATGCTCACCAACTCTTCACGAATTTGCTCCAAAACAGGATCGTTCAATTGAAAGAAGCTCATTTGCATGTTGTCCAAGCCGTCGTCGTTCGACTTCTTTCGTGTTTTTTTGGTCGATTTCACCCCTTCTACCTCCGATTGCGTCAAATCGTGAGATGCTTCCAATTGTGCTAGCATATGCTCGGCACCCTGAATTACCTCCACGGGCATTCCCGCCAATTTCGCTACATGGATTCCGAACGAGTGTTCACTGCCACCTTCAACCAATTTTCGCAGGAAGAGTATTTTTTTTCCGATTTCTTTCACCGAAACATTGAAATTTTTGATCCGCTCAAAGCGATTCGTCATTTCGTTCAATTCATGATAGTGCGTCGCAAACAAGGTCTTCCCTTTTTTCGTTGGATGCTCGTGTAAATATTCCGCGATGGCCCAGGCAATAGAAATTCCATCATAAGTACTCGTTCCGCGACCAATTTCATCCAACAAAATCAAAGAACGATTGGAAAGGTTGTTAAGAATACTCGATGTTTCGTTCATTTCTACCATAAACGTCGATTCGCCCGAAGAAATATTGTCCGACGCACCAACACGTGTAAAGACTTTGTCGACCAGACCCAAAGTGGCTTTGGTAGCAGGTACAAACGAACCTATTTGCGCCATGATGGAGATTAAAGCTGTTTGGCGGAGTAAAGCACTTTTACCAGACATGTTCGGCCCAGTAATCATCATGATTTGCTGAGAGTCATTGTCGAGAAATACATCGTTCGAAATGTATTCTTCACCCACTCCCATTTGGCTTTCGATGACAGGATGTCTCCCTTCTTTGATATCAATAGCAAAGCCATCATTTACTTCAGGACGGGTGTACCAACGCTGTTTCGCAGTCTGCGCAAAGGAGAGCAAACAATCCAATTTGGCAATTAAAAATGCGTTCTTTTGAATCGGTCGGATGAAAGCTGTCATTTCTGAGACCAACTCCTGATACAATCGCGATTCGAGGATATGAATTTTCTCTTCGGCGCCCAATATTTTGGACTCGTAAACTTTTAATTCTTCGGTGATATAACGCTCTGCATTTACCAAAGTTTGTTTGCGAATCCACTCTTCCGGCACTTTGTCTTTATGCGAATTGCGAACTTCTATGTAATAGCCGAACACATTGTTGAAACCAATTTTGAGGCTGGAGATCTGGGTGCGTTCAATTTCGCGTTGTTGGATACTGTCCAAAAAATCCTTGCCTGAGAAAGAGATATTCCGCAATTCGTCCAATTCATCGTTAAATCCGTCGGCGATTACTTTTCCCTTTCCAATTTGAACGGCAGGGTCTTCGTGCAACATGCGTTCAATCAAATCGAGCAAATCCAAACACGGATCCAGTTCTTTTGCAATCCGTGCTACCTCAGATTTTTCTTTGGCAAATAACGCTTTAATTGGATTGATTTGAAGCAAGGTTCGTTGCAACTGCATGACTTCTTTCGGGTTGACTTTCCCCACCGCTACTTTGGAAATCAATCGTTCCAAATCATTAATTTCTTCCAGACAAGCGCCCAATTCATCTCCCGTTTCGGGATTATCATACAAGGAAGCAACGGCATCAAGTCGCTGTTGAATCGGCTCCAATTCTTTCAAAGGAAGTACCAACCACCTCTTCAGCATCCGTCCTCCCATTGGCGTGCGCGTACCGTCCAAAACATCAATCAGCGTGGTTGCATTTTCATGCGGCGAACTGATCAACTCCAAATTGCGAATGGTAAAACGATCCAGCCACACATATTTGTCTTCCTCAATTCTGGAAATTGCGGTGATGTGCCCGAGTTTTTCGTGCTGACTTTCCGACAAATAATGGATTATAGCACCGGCTGCAATAATAGCTTCGTCCATATTCTCGACACCAAAGCCTTTAAGCGATTTGGTACCAAAATGTTTGTTGAGACTTTCGTAGGCATAATCTTCGGTGAAGATCCAATCCTCCAGGCGGAACGAATAGAAACGGTTGCCACAGAGTCCGTCGAATTCTGTACTTTTTCGTTTGTTGTAAATAATTTCTGTCGGAGCAAACCCTTGAATCAATTTTTCGATGTACTCCTGGTTTCCTTGTGCTACCAAAAATTCTCCTGTTGACACGTCTAAAAACGCAGCTCCTGATTGGTCTTTTCCAAATTGCAGAGCACAAAGAAAATTGTTCTTTTTCGTATC
>JBNKGN010000426.1:0-2530 GCA_050289845.1 Crocinitomicaceae bacterium
ACCGCTTTTCCGACTTTGTGAGTGATTTCACCAATTTAAATAATTCCGTAGATGGTTTCATACGTTTTAGTTGGTTTTTTATTCTAGCAATAGCATGCAAATTAAGAATTAAGATTCAAACAATAATTAAATCCTTGAAAAAAGTTTTTCGCTCTTTATCAGTTTATTTGCTGCATTTCAATGAATAAATTTGATACTATACTTAATCAATAGGATAATAAGAATACAAGAAAGGCCTTGGTTTCCCAAAGCCTTTCACAAACAACAACAAACTAAAAAACCTCTTAGGATCTTGGCCTATCTGAGGGTAACTTTCTCCCCTTTTCCAATCGTTTGATCGGCACTGGAGAACGTATTCAATCGCATCAGCGACTTAACATTAAATGCGTATTTCTGAGAAATTTCGGAAACCGTCATCTCTTCAGATAATGTTATTTCTTTCTTTTTAAACAAACTAGCTCTACGTTTCGGTTGGATGTATATCACATCTCCTGCCTCCAAAACATCTTTTGAGCTATCGAAATCATTGTAACGGTATAGTTGATTCAAATTCAAACCAAATTCTTTGGACAATTTATAAAAGGTATCCCCTTCTTTTGCCACGATGTATTTTACTTTATTGGAATGTAGTACAACTGCATGTTTGTTCGCATACGTCTCGCTAGAAGCGATCAATTGTGGTTTCGGGACAGCTCCCATTCCGTCGTATTGCGTCAATTCCAACTCTTCAATAATCTTTATCAATAAATCCGGGTACGATGGATTGGTTGCATACCCCGCTTTTTTCAAACCTTTTGCCCAGGACTCGTAATCTGTCACTTCGTACTCAAACAAAAAAGCATAACGACTGTATGCCTTTAAAAATTCAGAATGGTCTTTATACGACTCGGAAGCATCTTTGTACACGCGAAAACATTCGCCCGCCTTATCATCATCGGAATACATCTTTTCCCCTGTCCAACCGTGACATTTGATTCCAAAATGATTGTTTCCTTTCGTAGCCAATTCTGAGTTTCCGCTGCCGCTTTCTAAAATCCCCTGTGCTAGTGTGATACTCGCAGGGATTTGGTGTTCCAACATTTGTTGAACCGCCGTTTCTTTCCACAAATCGACGTATTCAGTCCGTGAAAGTTTCGCGGCATTCACATTGGAAGCCCAAAGAGCAACTCCTGCAATCATTAATGTGACCTTTTTCATTGTTGTATTGTTTGTTGTATCGATCTCTTACGGTAAAACTTCCTTCGAGTTACAAATATTGTTGAAAACTATGTGTTTTTTTTGTTAATAACCTTTAATTTATTTCATAATCAATCCCTTACCTTTCCCCGAGAATGCTGAAACATCCTCATAAACACAGTCAACTTGGCAGTTAAAACACCTACCGCCTGTCATTTTTTCCGAATCCACCCCAATTTTCTACTATGGATCACATTTTGTCGACTTTTTTTCGAACAAAAACAAAAAACAATGGACATAAATAAAATGACAATCAAAACTCAGGAGGTACTGCAACATGCGCAGCAACTCGCTACTGAGTTCGGCCATCAAACCATTGAAACAGGCCATACTTTGAAATCCATCTTTAGCATAGACCAGGAGGTCACCCCATACCTATTAAAGGAATTAAACGTAAATCCTTCCACATTAATGACTACCGTGGACAAAATCGTTGAAAATTACCCTAAAGTGTCCGGCGGCCAAATGTACATGTCGAACACAATGAATAAGGTTTTAAATCAGGCATTTGCTGAAATGAAAAACTTCGGGGATTCGTATGTTTCTCTTGAACTGCTTCTCTATAGCCTTGTTGATTCTGGAGATGCGATCGGTAGCATGCTAAAAGACAGTGGAATAACGAAAAAGAAATTAAAAGACGCCATTATGAATTTAAGAAACGGAGAAAGCGTTGACTCAAACAGCTCAGAAAACACGTATCAATCCCTTGAGAAATACGCAAAAAACTTAAATGAACTCGCGAAATCAGGGAAACTCGATCCCGTTATCGGGCGCGACGAGGAAATTCGCCGTGTTCTTCAAATCCTTACGAGAAGAACCAAAAACAACCCTATCCTCATTGGTGAACCAGGAGTTGGTAAAACCGCTATTGCCGAAGGAATTGCCCATCGAATTATCGAAGGTGACGTTCCAGAAAACTTGAAATCAAAAGTCGTGTACTCTCTTGACATGGGAGCCTTAATCGCAGGAGCGAAATACAAAGGGGAATTTGAAGAGCGCTTGAAATCCGTGGTAAAAGAGGTGATCAAAGCGGAAGGCGAAATCATCCTGTTTATTGACGAGATCCACACACTTGTGGGTGCTGGTGGTGGCGGTGAAGGCGCGATGGACGCAGCAAACATTCTCAAACCCGCATTGGCACGAGGTGAATTGCGCGCAGTTGGGGCAACAACGCTGAATGAATACCAAAAATATTTCGAGAAAGACAAAGCATTGGTGCGCCGATTCCAGACTGTGATGGTGGATGAGCCGTCTACGGAAGATGCGATTTCGATTCTTCGTGGGATCAAAGAAA
>JBNKGN010000427.1:0-2526 GCA_050289845.1 Crocinitomicaceae bacterium
GGTATTTATGGGCCACAGCGCGTTATTTTCAGGGATTTCCGATTGGATTTGTTCAACATTCGCATCGATCATCGAATGAATGTGCGCGACAGTTAAAATCCCTTGTTTTTTTAGGTCCATGAATTTCGCATACAAACGTTGGCGGTAATTGAATGGATTGACTTCGAGCAAGCGATTCAACAAAGGCATGGAACTTAAGTTCACAATTTTCTCGTGCGCGGGTTCGCCGTCACCTTCGCGACCAAAGGAATGATCATAATCCCAAGGAGTAAACAAAAAGGGGGCGCTGGCGTCCTTACGGCTTAAGTAATAATTTTTCTGGAAGCCATCTCCATTGTTCGTCACCAGGATGAGCAAATGCCAATCAATCAGGTTTTCCAAATCGAAGTAACGATTAAAAGTACCTGGATCGGAAAAGGAACTGTCTGTGGAATCAAAGATAAATTCGGTGAGGGCAACAATTTCATCCGACGCGTTGCGCTGCGAAACATCCGGAAAGCGTTGGTTAAAATAGCTTTGATCAACTAGTTTTTGACGGGCTTTCTCTGAGAATTTCTTGTAGCGGATACTCGTGCGACTGTAATTTTGAAAATTCGCAAAGCGTTCTTCGTGTTCCGAAGGAGTATAACGCAAAGGTGGTTCTTTGAAAAGTACGGCTTTAGGGTCTTTTTTATGGAGATCAAGAGAAGATTCATCCACACTTTCTGTTAGCGCGTAAACGCCCTGATATTCTTCGTTAAGGAAGAGTTTAAAATACGCGATTTGCGGCGCAAAATTCCCTTTGGTGAACGATCGGAACAAATCGTAACTCACCTTGTTTCGCATCAATGTTTTGTCGATGTAGTCGGCATTCAGTTTCCAGCGTTTGTTTTTCGGCAGCCCGAGTAGAGATGCTGATCCTTTAAGTTTTAGCGCAAAACTCTTTTTCGGATAATCAAAGCTGCGATTCCCTCGGTACCGCATTTTCGCTTTCTTCTCGTAGCTTTTGTTCCCTTTGGTATCGTACCAGGTAATATGCACCTTGGAATAATCTCCGAGGTTGAATTGCTCAATACTCCCTGAGACATGCAATTCGGGAAGAGTTGATTTTTTTTCTTTCGACGCTTCGCTAGAACATGAAACTGCCAAAAATGCCCAGGCGAACAGTAAACCAATAAAAAAGCGAGGGCTCATCAAGTGGGCAATTAATCTTCGCGACTACGAACAGTGCGTTGCTCGATACGTTTTTCGAAACGTTCGCCCTGGAAAATGCGTTGCACAAAAATTCCTGGTGTATGAATTTCGTTTGGATCGAGTGCTCCTGCTGGCACCAATTCTTCTACTTCAGCAATGGTTATTTTTCCTGCCATAGCCATCATAGGGTTGAAATTTCGTGCTGTTGCCTTGTAAATAAGGTTTCCCTCGGTGTCGCCTTTCCACGCTTTCACAATCGCAAAATCAGCTGTCAAAGCCATCTCAAGGATATGTGGTTTTCCGTTGAACTCCCGAATTTCTTTCCCCTCTGCTACTTCCGTTCCAAATCCTGCGGGTGTGAAAAAGGCTGGGATACCTGCGCCACCTGCCCGGCAACGCTCTGCCAAAGAACCTTGCGGAATCAAATCCACTTCCAATTCACCAGAAAGCATTTGACGCTCAAACTCGTCGTTTTCGCCTACATAAGATGAAATCATTTTCTTGATTTGTTTGCCTTGCAGCAGCAACCCTAATCCAAAATCATCCACTCCGGCGTTGTTCGAAATACATGTGAGTCCCGTTACACCTTTTTTTACCAATTCGGCGATGGAGTTTTCAGGGATGCCACACAAACCAAATCCACCCAACATTAGGGTCATATTGCTTTCAATTCCCTGCAATGCTTCTTCAACGTTTTTTACGACTTTATTCATTTTTTCGCTAATCTCTTGTTTAAAATCCACCACCAAGTCCGAAATCCGTTCCATTTTCCCGCGAAGGGTCGCAGGAGAAACGCTCGGGATCATAACCAATTGGTTCTTCGAAATCCTCAGTAGATATTTTTATTTTTTTACTTGCGTACACTTTTTTCATGTAGTAACCATAGATAGGTAAGGCCATGCGTGCTCCTTGTCCCCAAGTCATGCTCTTGAATCGAACGGAGCGGTCCTCTGCACCACACCAAACACCTGTAACCAGGTCAGGCGTTAAGCCCATGAACCAACCATCGGAGTTGTTTTGTGTCGTTCCGGTTTTACCTGCCATTGGGGCTTTAATTCCGCCCCATTTTTGATGCCATTTTAAGGAAGTACTCGTTCCATAATCAATCACTCCTTTCATCATTTTCAGAACGGTGTATGCAATATCTGCGCTCATTACCTCTTTCGTTTTTGGGTCGGCACTGTAGATGACATTTCCGTTGCGGTCTTCGATTCGAAGAATTGTAACTGGCTCTACGTAAATTCCTTGATTGACAAACATTGCTTGTGCAGCGACCATTTGATATACGGATAAATCCATAATTCCCAAACACATTGCGGGCACTTCATCCTCTGGGCGCAAATGGATGTCCAA
>JBNKGN010000428.1:0-2526 GCA_050289845.1 Crocinitomicaceae bacterium
GATACGCACGACTCAAATGTCCGAGAAACGCCACGATGAGACTCAGTCCAATCCAGAAATAATTGGCTTCGAAAAACGCATTCTTCGCCTCTGTCACCTCTTTGTCTGTCAGACCACTAAAAAAATACCACGTGAGATAGATTCCAATCCCAAGCGGTACAATTATTTTAAGAATTTTGATACTACGATCTTTCAAGAATCAGTCGATTAAATTGGTTTCCTCATTCGGGAATACCAACATCGGTTTGAACGATTTTGCTTCTTCGAAGTCCATGTAGCCATAGCCGATAATGATAATTTTATCCCCTACCGCTACGCGACGTGCCGCTGGACCATTCAAACAAATGGTTCCCGTAGCGCGATCGCCCTTGATGACATAGGTCTCAATGCGTTCTCCGTTATTGATATTCACTATCTGAACGCGTTCTCCCTCCACTAAGTTGGAAGCATCCATTAAATCTTCATCAATGGTAACGCTTCCGATATAGTTCAAATCAGCTTGGGTTACGCTTACGCGGTGAATTTTTGACTTTACGACTTGTATCAACATGTGCTTTCTAATTTCGTTCTAACAACGTACGTTATCGACGGCGCAAAGATAGATGAAATTCTGAAAAGCATTACGCCATAGACAGATTATCGATCAAGCGCACAGAACCACAATACGCGGCCAAACAACCTTGCGTATCCTTCGTCCAATACGCTACGGAAGCTAGCGTGGTAGCGTCCACAAAATCAATATATTCCAATTCCAAATCAGACGCGTCAAATGCTTCCTGAATCTTTTCTTTTGCTTCTTTCGGGGACCATTCGTTCTGATGTTCTTTCGCTTGAAGTAACGAATGATAAATAATAAGGGCTTTCTCTTTTTCCTCTGGCGATAGCCGTTGGTTTCGACTGCTAGCCGCAAGCCCTGATGTTTCGCGGAAAATCGGGCAACCAATAATTTTGATCGGCAATTCAACGACTTTTACCAAGTGGCGAATCACTGCGAGTTGCTGAAAATCCTTTTCGCCAAAAAACGCATGTGTCGGGCGCACGATATCGAACAAACGGTAGACTACTTCAACCACACCATCGAAATGCCCTTCCCGAAAACTTCCTTCCATTACATTCCCCAATCCACCTAAATCGATGCGCTTGGCCACGTGGTTTTCTGGATAAATTTCTTTGACATTGGGCGCAAAAACGACGCATTCGCAATTGGCCGCTAATCGTTCGAGATCTGCCGCTAATGTTCTCGGGTATTTTTCCAGATCATTGGCATCATTGAACTGTGTGGGATTCACGAAAATACTCACGACAACTACCTCGCAATTTTGTTCAGCTTGCTTCACCAGGGAAATATGACCATCGTGCAAGGCCCCCATTGTTGGGACGAACCCAATGGATCCAAAATGATTTTCTTCGGACAAGTAGAATCTTAGCGAATCCACTGTCTCAAAAACACGTGTCTTTGTCATTCGTTCGACGTTCATCAATTGGCAAAACTATCCGTTTTTGTTGAAGTTCCGCTTTTTTTTCTATATTTTTGTAGCGTTTTACACCAATTAAAGTTTCATGGAGAAAAAGAAAGTACTATTTATCTCTCAGGAGATCGCACCCTTTTTGCCTAAATCTGAGGTTTCATCTACTGTGCGCAATTTAGCACAAGGAATTCAAGAAGGCGGGAAAGAGATTCGTGTGTTTATGCCGCGTTTTGGAGTTATCAATGAGCGTCGCCATCAATTGCACGAAGTAATTCGATTGTCCGGTATGAACTTAATTGTGGATGACGTTGATCACCCTTTGATTATTAAAGTCGCTTCAATTTCAGCGGCGCGTATGCAAGTGTATTTTATCGACAACGACGAGTATTTCCGTCGCAAATCGACATTTACGGATGAAAACGAGACCTTTCACGAAGACAACGACGAACGATCTATGTTCTTCTGTCGTGGTGTTTTAGAAACGGTGAAAAAACTAGGATGGCAGCCAGACGTGATCCACTGTAATGGTTGGATGACTGCGCTAATGCCTATCTATATCAAAAAATTGTATAAAAACGATCCGCATTTTGCCAACACGAAAGTGGTGTACAACATGTTTAACGACGGGTTTAACAATAATTGGGACGCACGATTTTCCGAAAAACTTAAATTTGACGGGTTCTCAGATGACGTTACCGAAGATTTTAAAGATCCAAGCCTTGAGAATGTTGCAAAGGCGATCGTGAAATATTCAGACGGTTTAAGCGTTGGTAGTGAAGAACTCCATCCGGAATTGCGCGCAATATTTGATGCCGCTGAATGCGAAAAATTAGACTACGTCGCAGAAGAGCATTTAAATAAGAGCGTTTCCGAATTTTTGGACAAAGTAATTGAAGCAGAAGTTCTCATATAGCCCTATGCATAATTCGACATTTACGTGGCGGAAAGGATGGTTCCTTTCCGCTACTTTTTTACTCCTTATTTTTGTAACCACAGTTAGCTGTAAGAAAAAAGATCACATTATCGGTAACGGAGTTATCGACAGTTCTGAATTGCT
>JBNKGN010000429.1:0-2525 GCA_050289845.1 Crocinitomicaceae bacterium
AATTAGCGCAAAATTTTCTATGCGCAGTGATCGTATCATAAGTCCAGTATCTCCTGATATTTCGATGAATTGGCGGGATCGATACGTTTGAGAAGATTGACGATATCATTTTTCTCGCGCGCTTCGGCATCGGCAAAAAGGTTTTTTAATTCGTTGGATTTCGACTGAACAAAACTCACAAGGTTAATGGAGTTTGGTCGTGTTGCAACGACTTTTACCAACTTATTCATCGCTGCACTGATGGCTTTACGCGCCGCTACTTTGTCTTCGTACAATTTGTCTACTCCCAATCGATGGTATTCGTACATACACTCTCTCAAAGGCGAAAAAAGCTCATGTAAAACATTATCTACCAACCAGTAACGGTTGTTTTTACCGCCCGTTTCATTCGATCGCCATCCCTCAGCTCCTGAAGCTTGTGCATTCGAAACGACTTGTTGCGCCATGTTAAAATACTTTGTCCCGCCATTTTTTGAGAACGAATCGTAATCCATTCCGATAATATAATATGCATAAAAGGCCAAAATTGAGGTCATATTATCTCGGTACTGGTTGGGCGCATAAATGAGCACGGCATTTCTTGAATACGAAAAGGTAATGTTGTCATCTTGAAAATTAAACAAGGTGGTATTGTAACTTGAATTCAAGGCGGGTCTAGAAGATTGTATCTGCAGCGAACCTTTGTACGTCCCTTGTGTTGGGATTTCATCGATTTGTAACTGAAGATTACAATTGATTCGTTCTTCTACTTCGAACTTATCGGAAGTCCAAGGCGTATTGTTCATCAATTCGTAGATGGTTTGCTCCAATTGCTCAAAAATTTCCTTTTCTACAGTAGTGACTTCTAATTTTGCGTTGGTTACAATAGTCACCTGACAATTGAGTTCTTGTGAATGAACAACGCTCACTCCCATCAACATACATACAATCGCTCCTAAAAATTTCATTTCTTCGTGTAGTTTTTCAAAAAATCCGCAATATCCTTCGCCACTTCGGTCTTAGGCTTTAACTCAAATTCAGTTAGATTATTGTGCGTATCTAAGATACTTATTTTGTTGGTGTCCACGCCAAATCCTGCACCATTATCCTCCAAAGTATTCAACACAATACAGTTGAGATTCTTTTTCACCAGTTTTTTAGTGGCATTTTCCACGACATCATTGGTTTCTAAGGCAAATCCCATCAGCAATTGGTTCGGACTTTTATTCGCGCCAGCCCACGCCAAAATATCTGGATTTTTAACCAATTGCACCGTAAGTGATTCCTCCGACTTTTTGATCTTCTGATTGGCAATATATTCGGGGCGATAATCTGCCACTGCTGCGGCAAAGACACCCAAATCAGCTGTTGACCAATGTTCTTGTACGGCCGTAAGCATTTCGTTCGCCGTAGTGATGCTTATTTTCGTAATCGAAGGATGTTGAACGTTCCGTTTGGTTGGACCTGAAACGAGCAGTACTTCCGCACCTCTTTCGGCAAATTCCTCTGCAATCGCGTAGCCCATTTTTCCACTGCTGTGATTTCCGATAAAACGCACTGGGTCGATTGATTCGTACGTTGGTCCAGCAGTGATAACCACTTTCTTTCCAACAAACCAAGGATCTTTTTTCCGATCAAAATAGTCGGAGATCGCTTCGAAAATTGTTTCTGGCTCTGCCATTCTGCCTTCCCCTTCCAATCCAGATGCAAGTTCGCCGCTTGTTGCAGGAATTACACCTACTCCAAAAGTCTCCAAACGTTTCAAATTTTCTTTGGTTGAAGAGTGCGCATACATATCGAGATCCATTGCAGGAGCGACGAGTGTATTTGTTTTCATGGAAAGCCAGGTAGCAAGTAAAAGATTGTCGCAAGAACCGTTGGTCATTTTGCTCAACGTATTTGCCGTTAAAGGAGCAATAACGAAAACATCAGCCCACAAGCCGTATTCCACGTGATTGTTCCACGTTCCATCCTTTCTGTCCCAGAACTCTATTCCCACGGGATTTCCAGAAAGCGTTGCGACAACGAGGGGGCTTATAAAATCAACAGAGGCAGGAGTCATAATTACTTTGACTTCTGCCCCGTTCTTTTTCAATAACCGTATTAGGAATGCGATTTTGTAGGCCGCTATTCCTCCAGTAATACCTAGAAGGACGCGTTTACCTCGCATGATTTAATCTTCTTGTACCGCAGGATTTCTTACGTAAATCTTGTCTTCCAAAAGTTCTTCAATTGCAATCGCAACTGGTTTCGGAAGTCTTTCGTAAAAACGAGAAATTTCGATTTGTTCGCGGTTTTCAAAAATTTCTTCGAGGTTGTCAGTCGTTGACGCGAACTCTTGAAGTTTTTGTGTAAGCTCTTCTTTCAAATCAACATTCAATTGATTCGAACGTTTTGACATCAAAACAATTGATTCGTAGATGTTGCTTGTGTTTTTCTCAAGGTCAAGCGTATCTCTCGCTACTGTTGTTTTTTCTGCTGTGCTATTTTTGAAGCTCATATATTGCTAGTTTGCTAAAATTCTTCGTTGTACTATTTCTACATTT
>JBNKGN010000430.1:0-2524 GCA_050289845.1 Crocinitomicaceae bacterium
TAAGTATTAAAACAGGTGGATGCCCAGAAGATTGTGGATATTGTCCGCAAGCAGCACGCTATCACACCGATGTGGAAGCCCATAAGTTAATGACGGTGGAATCTGTGGTGGAACAAGCGAAAAATGCGAAAACCAACGGTGCTTCTCGTCTTTGTATGGGAGCCGCTTGGCGCGAAGTTCGCGATAACAAGGATTTTGACAATGTCATCGAAATGGTCCAATCGGTAAACGATCTCGGAATGGAGGTTTGTTGTACTTTGGGAATGATGTCCGAAGAGCAAGCGGTTCGTTTGAAAAAAGCGGGATTGTTCGCCTACAATCACAATTTAGATACGTCGCCAGATTATTACGATGATGTGATTTCAACGCGGGAATACGAAGATCGTTTGAACACAATTGATAATGCACGTAAAGCGGGAATTACCGTATGTTCGGGTGGTATCATCGGAATGGGGGAAGCCGTAGAGGACCGAATGGGACTTTTGATGAGTTACATGCAAATGGAAACGCCTCCAGAATCAATTCCGATTAACGCACTTGTTGCTGTGGAAGGAACGCCCATGGAAGACCAAAAACCAATCGAGCAATGGGAAATGATTCGTATGGTGGCAACAACACGGATTGCTTTTCCGCAGTCGGTTGTTCGTCTTTCTGCAGGTCGTACTAAAATGAGTATGGAAGCGCAGGCTTTATGCTTTATGGCAGGTGCAGGATCTATTTTTGCAGGAGATAAATTGTTGACAACACCCAATCCAGAGTTTAACGAGGATATGGAAATGTTTACTATTTTGGGATTGGTGCCGAAAGAAGCTTTTGCGGATGGAGAACAACCCGTTTCTGAGCCTGATCCGATCATTGAGGCGCGCAAAGCAAAAGAAGCAGCAAGAGCACAAGAATTGGAAATGGCACGTAAAAAGGTACAAGATGCCAATTTTCAGCCTCGCAAGGTGACCGTTGAAGGTTAGTGGATGCGAAACTACATAAGAAATTGTCGGAAAGACAGCAAAAGGGGACCATGCGTTCCCTTTCTTTGTTTGAAGGGGGCGTTGATTTTTATTCCAACGATTATTTAGGTTGGGGACAGACTGAATTCGCCCATCAGGGGAATGTGGGAGCTACGGGGTCACGTCTTATTTCAGGAAATTCGAAAGAAGCGGAATCCGCAGAACGGGAAATTGCTCGTTTTTTTCAAGCGGAAGCTGCATTGATGTTTAATTCGGGCTACGACGCCAATGTAGGTGTTTTTAGTAGCATTCCTCAAAAAGGAGATGTGGTTATCTACGATGCGCACATTCATGCAAGTGTTCGCGACGGTTTACGTATGGGTGTTGCTACATCTTACAGTTTTCAGCACAACGATCTGCAACATTTAGAAGCACGTTTGCAAGTACCGCGTTCTGGAGTGGCTTATGTGGCCGTTGAGTCAATTTACTCGATGCTTGGAGATATCGCTCCATTGGAGGGGATTGAGGCGCTTTGTACAGCATACAATGCCTATTTAATCGTAGACGAAGCACATGCTTGTGGTGTCTTTGGAGAAGCAGGGAAGGGATTGTTTCAACCCGAATTTCCCGATCGCTGTTTGCGTTTGGTTACCTTTGGTAAGGCGTATGGTTCGCACGGAGCGGCAGTGTTGGCTTCGTTAGATTTCCGAACCTATTTAATCAATTTTGCACGCGCATTTATTTATACAACTGCCTTGCCGTCTTACGTATTCACGCACAATGCAGCAATAATTTCACATACAGAAAACGACCGTCGACGAGCAGCATTGAAAGCCAAAATTGCTCATTTTAGATCGGTTTTTTCATCGGTAGAGATGCCTTCTGATGTTCAATCACCTATCCAGATTGTGCCAATGCCATCCGTTGAAGGAACAAAAAAACTCGCGCTGCGTTTGCAAAAAGCTGGAATTTCTGTAAAACCTATTTTTTCGCCGACTGTTCCAGAAGGGCAAGAATGTCTTCGGATTTGTCTGCACGCCTTCAATTCCAGGGAAGAGATCGATCGCTTGGTTTCTGTATTGACGGCATAAAAAAAACGCCCTTCCGAAGAAGAGCGTTTCTAGTATCAATTGAAATAACAATTATTTTTTCGAGTCTACTTCTACAGTAGCCATTTCCTCGCTTTGGTATTCGCCAGCATCCAATTTTTTCTTCATTGTTTTGAAGGTTTCTATGGTGTACTGAACGTCTTCCAATGTATGCGCGGCAGTTGGAATCAAACGAAGCATGATGACATCCTTAGGAACAACCGGGTAAATGACAATCGAGCAGAAAATATTGTAATTCTCACGCAAATCGAATGTTAAGTTGGTAGCTTCAGCGAGATTCCCTTGTAAGAACACAGGAGTTACTGGTGAATTCGTTACACCGATGTCGAAACCAGCTTCAACCAATCCTTTTTGAAGGGAACTAGCGATAGTCCACAATTTTTCTTTGTGTTCTGGTTGATCGCGAAGTAATTCCAAACGTTTTCTTGCACCAACAACCAACGGCATTGGCAAAGATTTCGCGAATACTTG
>JBNKGN010000431.1:0-2524 GCA_050289845.1 Crocinitomicaceae bacterium
GTATTTGTCCGAAGAAACCAACCATTTATAATGTAGCACTGCATGTTTCGAACCGCTCACCTCCTTCTCGTGCGCGTAGGATTTGTTCTGCTTCTCGTTGCGTTTCAAATAATGATTAAGCGTACCCTCTTTTGGGGAAGGCATGCGTTCTACGACTGCCCAATACACCTTTTGCGTTTCTTTACCTCGAAACTGTTCGTTCAGACGTGACAATCCTTTGCTCGTTCGTGCAAATACAATTGCCCCACTAGTCGGTCGGTCCAAACGATGCACTACACCACAGAACACATTTCCCGGCTTGTTGAATTTTTCCTTTAAAAAGGTCTTGATCTCTTCCGATAGTGGCTCATCCCCCGTTTTATCGCCTTGAACAATATCTCCAGCGCGTTTGTTGACTACGATACAATGATTGTCGAGATGAAGGGGTAGAATATTGGACATGAAACAAGTTATTTAGCTTCCAAAGTTCGCAACATTCGAAGAATATTCTACTACATTTGACAAAAATTACACGTTATGTCTGTTCACAACAATGTAAAAAAGGTGACCACGCATGTCCTTCAAGAGATGAAGAACGCGGGCGAAAAGATAACCATGCTTACCGGATACGATTACACAATGGCACGCATTATCGATACTGCGGGAATTGATGTAATTCTCGTGGGCGACTCTGCATCCAACGTCATGGCGGGACATGAAACGACACTTCCGATAACGCTGGATCAAATGATTTACCACGCTTCTTCAGTCGTTCGTGGCGTAAAACGTGCTTTGGTCGTTGTCGATATGCCATTTGGTTCGTACCAGGGGAATTCCAAAGAAGCGCTTTCAAGTGCCATCCGAATTATGAAAGAATCCGGTGGTCATGCTGTAAAATTGGAGGGCGGACGTGAGATTGAAGAATCCATTTCGCGAATTCTAACAGCGGGAATTCCTGTAATGGGGCATTTAGGCTTAACGCCACAGTCAATTTATAAGTTTGGGACCTATGTTGTCCGCGCGAAAGAGGAAGAAGAAGCGGAGCGTTTGATTGAAGATGCAAAAGCGTTAGAAGCTGCAGGCTGTTTTGCGATCGTTTTGGAAAAAATCCCCGCAGATTTAGCGACGAAAGTAGCGAAGGAAGTGAACATACCGATTATAGGAATCGGTGCGGGAAATGGCGTCGATGGTCAGGTATTAGTCGTTCACGATATGCTGGGAATTAATAACGAATTTAGCCCACGATTTTTACGCAAATACCACAACTTGTTTCAGGAAATGCTTGGGTCATTCCATCGTTATATCGAAGACGTACGCAGTGGTGATTTTCCGAACGAAGACGAATCCTACTAAGGACAATCAATCGACACGGAAAGAAATGCTGTTTTTTTCTAAAAAAAATCACGCGACAAGAACCAGAATCAGATATTATTCGTAATATTGCACCCCGATTTGGGCAGAAGACAACGAAATTTTGTGACATGGAATTTATAAAACAACTTGAAAACGAACTAATTGAAACAAACAGCCTTCCAGAATTTGGAGCTGGAGACACAATTGTAGTTTCATATAAGATTAAGGAGGGTAACAAAGAGCGTATTCAGCAGTTCCAAGGAGTTGTGTTGCAACGCAAAGGTTCAGGAGCGACAGAGACTTTTACTATTCGTAAAATGTCAGGAAACGTAGGTGTTGAACGTATTTTCCCAATTAACTCTCCGTTCATCGAAAGCATTAAAGTGAACAAGAAAGGTAAGGTGCGTCGTGCACGTATCTTCTACTTCCGTGAGCGTACAGGTAAATCTGCTCGTATCAAGGAAAAAAGAACTTTCGCTTAAGAAACGAACAGCAAGATACTATTGGCCTCGGCTCTCGATACTTTCGAGATGTCGAGGTTTTTTTATGCCCTTTTGCGATGCGTTTCCCACGCCATTCATTATCTTCATTTTTTTTAAAACATGGGCTCTAGAAAAAACAATCGGTTAAAATGGTTCGCAAGATTATTTCTTGCCATTATTGTTGTTTTTCTCGGTTGGATGATTTACAAGCAATTAAACTTAGAAAAATCTATTGCTCCCGAAGGTTTTAGACCGTTAGAAGAAGGTTTTTACAGTCAGGGAATCGATATTTCCCATTATCAGGGAACCGTAGATTGGGAACAACTTTTTCATCATACCGATTCACTCGTTTCTTTCGTGTACTGCAAAGCGACCGAAGGTGCGTACTTCGTCGATCAATCCTGGCAAAACAATTTAAAAGAACTACGAAAACGCAAAGTTCCCGTGGGGGCCTATCACTTTTTCAAAGCTGATATCTCGCCGCTCATTCAGGCCCGTCATTTTTTGGACAACTACACGCCAATCTCGTCGGATTTGCCTCCCGTGTTGGACGTTGAGGAAGAATTTGGAAGTGACGCCGATCTTCGAAAAAATATGCGTATTTGGCTAGAAACCGTTGAGGAAGCCACAGGAAGACGTCCTATTATTTACACGAATTATTATATGTTCAACGAAAAATTCGACGATTTCTTCAAAAAGGATCACTTTTG
>JBNKGN010000432.1:0-2494 GCA_050289845.1 Crocinitomicaceae bacterium
CCAGAAAAGCCATCCATGCATTCCACCGGAGGCGCTGTGGATGTGTTAATCTTCGATAAAGCGACACAAAAAGTATTGGATTTTGGCGTGAACGATGCCTATGAAATCGATCTGAGTGTCCAATGTTACCCTTTTCATCCCGAAATCTCAAACGAAGCCCGTCAGAACCGCAAGTTGTTAATGCAACTCTTCGAACACGAGGATTTTGTGGTCGATCTCAAAGAATTCTGGCATTTTGATTTCGGAAATGTCGCATGGGCAGTAGGAAAAAACCGTAAGTATGCCATTTACGGACCCATATTTAATTAGTTCCAAACTTTAACTAAAATATAATTGGTCCTTGAGACAATTATAGAATTCGGGTGAATAATTGTTTCTATATTTGTTCGATAATGAGCAAGATTCGTATTTTATTGTCTTTCCTATTAGTGCTTGGACTTTCAGTTTCTGTGTCCAGCGCAGGAGAGTTGTATGAATGCGTGAGTTCTTATGAATTCTTCGATGAAAATTGCATTGAAGAAGAAGAGGAAGAGGTAGAGTCCGTTGAAGGAGTTGCTATTGATGTTGATGCCAACAAAGGAATTGATGGCGGCGGAGCATCAGATCAAAATGTACTCCAAGGCACACCCGAATCCTACTCAAGATTTCAAATTCCCAATCAACGAAGCGAACGAGGAAAACGCCACGGTTCGCAACAAGTGCATAGAGGCTTATTTATCCTCTTTTGCTGTCTAAAACTGGATCTCTAGTACAATTTGTTTGTCAAATGTCTGTGCGTTTAGCGTACAGTCTCAAATAAGTTAATCTTAGATTCTCATTCAGTGAAACAAATTTTTATTGAGGAGGAAATTCTTCATGAATTGAAGCATTTTCTTCCGTCACAAGCTCCGTTTAAGGATTTTGTGCATCACAACACACTTCATAGTTTTCAGGAAAAGCCATTTTTTGAAGCGTTGCGAGCTGGTTCCAGTACTTTTGGATATCGTACGCAATGGTCTTTTGAAACCTATCGATCTTATTTTCAATCGGGTAAGATTTCAAAAAGTGCGGTAGAAAAAGTAATAGAAGATCATTTTAAAGTCGATCAGGAAAAGTGGTTTCGTCAAATGATGGAATTGCCTGAAATTGACATTCTACCTAAGCGTATCGGTCATTTACGCAACAAATGGTCGGAGAAATATCAACTGGATTTACCTTCTTTAGTGAATTTAAATCTTTTCCGTTTTACTAACGCCTACCTCGATCAAGGAGTGGCCATTCAAAAATTTCCAAGTCAGGAAAAAGGTTTGTTGAAAGCCATTCAGTCCGTTGAGAAAGATTCGCTGTATCGACTGTTTTATTCCGATCGCGTGAAAAAGCT
Source organism: Crocinitomicaceae bacterium (assembly GCA_050289845.1). Classification (GTDB taxonomy): domain Bacteria; phylum Bacteroidota; class Bacteroidia; order Flavobacteriales_D; family Crocinitomicaceae; genus UBA4466. The sequence goes on from JBNKGN010000432.1 coordinate 1,361, forward strand.
ACTCTTTAAAGAGGAAAAAAGTCTTCGTGAATTGCTCGAGATTTTGGTGGGGGATCAACGTTTTTTCCGCCAATACTTATTCGATCAGCAATTTTCACATCCGGGATGGAGCGGCATGGTTTCGGTGATTGAATCCAAAGCGAGTACTCTGTTAGACACCAAAGAAATCAAGTTGTTCGATTTCATTTATCTCGAATTATTGCTAGAAATAGATGCGCTAGACAAACGATTTAAAAAAGGCTGGACGCCTTTGGTTGAAGGAATGAATTTAGAGCCATTGGAAATTTTCGCAGAAGTGCCTTCAAACGAATATTGGACGGTAAAACAACTGTGGCAAGAAGCTCTCGAATGGACCTATTTCGATCAGGTACTAACGGGTATTCGGACGAATCCTTCTTCGAAAAGAACAGAAAAAACCACTTTTCAAGCCTACTTCTGTATTGACGATCGTGAAGAATCATTGCGTCGCCATATTGAAAGTGTAGACCCTGCATGTGAAACTTTCGGTACTCCTGCGCATTTTAGCCTGGTGGTTATGTATCAGCCGCAAGGAAGTCAGTTTTATACGCAGGTATGTCCCGCCCCAGCAACGCCAAAACACCTCATCAAAGGATTCGATCCAGGCGCGAAAAAAATGGCCTCAGACGTTCATTTTAATAAGCGTTCTCAAAATTTGTTTAGTGGATGGATGATTGCGCAAACGGTTGGGTTTTGGTCGGCAATTAAGTTGTTCTTAAATGTGTTTCGTCCTACGGTAAGCCAAATGCACTCTTCCTCATTCGAGCACATGAGTCATACGGTGGATCTAAAATACGTGCACCGAGAGGGCGAGTTCGAAAACGGATTGCAAATCGGGCTGAAGGTATCCGAAATGGCAGAAATTCTTAAAAAGGAATTGATGAGCTCAGGGTTGACTTCCGATTTTGCGCCTTTGGTCTATTTCTTTGGTCATGGAGGAAGTAGTACAAACAATCCCTATTACGCAGGATATAATTGCGGTGCGTGTTCAGGACGCCCAAGTTCAGTGAATGCACGACTGATTGCGCGGATCGGAAATCGTACGGATGTTCGCGATATTTTGGCTTCCGAAGGAATAAAAATCCCTGAAACCACACAGTTTATTGGAGGATTGCA
>JBNKGN010000433.1:0-2484 GCA_050289845.1 Crocinitomicaceae bacterium
GCTCCGGGTCCCGCTCGATGCCGCGGGCAACATGGGTGTTGACGAAGACGATGTTCTTCAGCTCCGGATCGCAGTCGCCGGAATACATGCCGCCGACATTCTTCGCCGGCTTGCCGTTATTGACGAGGTTGACGATATTGACGCGCGGATAGCGCCCCGCGGTGACGGCCTCGCGGGCAATACTGCTCTTCCCGATGCACTCGACCATGGCGGAAAAGATCTTCGGGCTGGTCTTGTCGATGCCGATGCATCGGTTGCGGATGATCCCCGCGCAGACCGGAAACTGGGCGTCCTGAAAAAACATCATGGTTCCGCACTCCTTCAAGCCCCGTTTGAGCATACGCGGGTTTTCGCGTCGTTGCTGTGTGGTGGATCACAGACACGGGGGAAGGAGGGGCGGTGAGGGGCGGCCTGGCCTTCTCGGCCGCGATTTTGAAATACTGCGAATATCTTCTACAAGTCAGCTCAAATCTAATTATAAAATTGTGAATCTTAAAATTTTAAAAGGCGAAAATCTCAAGTAAAAACGTTGAGCCATGAGCAATGCAATTTTGCCTGGTCATAGAAATGCTTAAAACTAGGAGAAATTTTTGCGAGTGATACCGGATTAATATTGCAAAATAAGTGGCAACCTGTTGTGCTTTTGTGGTAATGATTGCCGCTTTCCTTCAATCTCTCCGTCAGAACGCCTAAACAGTTAATTTCATCATAAGATTGTTTTGCTTCGGAGAGGATTGATCCATCCAAATCAATAAAAGGTGCGATCCAAGACTCGATCTTTCGATCTGCAACTCCAATAACAAACTGATCTAGTGGTACCTTTAAGTCAGTTAAATGATCAATAAGAATTCGAACGATTTCTTCGTGTGTTTCTTTTCTATTCTCTCGGTCAAATATTACAAATATCGGATAGTATTTATTGTTAAATATTCTGAAGAAACTTTCTATTTTCTTTGCGATCTGCTTTATTTGTACGGCATCTCCGTTTAATTGCAGTAAAACGGCCTTGGAATTCGGGCAAAGACGCCTTACGATGTTTTGCTCTTGAACGCCTTCTACAATGAACGCTGCTTCAGGCATCGAGAATATCCGCATTGTAGTACCAGCCGAGACCAAACCCAGTTCGATTTATTTCTTCCGTAATCAATTCTGGATTAGAAATCCTGCCGACTGACGTATAGCCATCTTTATACTTTGTTAGAATTATTTCTTGAGGTTTAAGGCAGTTAATTAGCGTTTCACTATGTGTTGTCAGTAAGGCGAAATTATCTTCTTCGCTCCGAATAAAATTTTGGAGAACGCTAACAAACTCTTTTTGCATTTTAGGGTGTAGAAAGTTTTCAGGCTCTTCAATTAAAAACACAGAAGAAGTTGTTAGTATTGCCGTAATTATTGCTAGCCATTTAATTGTTCCGTCTGATAGGTAATTGAGGGGGATTTCTATTTCTCGCCCATCTCCTCTAATGACTGCAAAAATATTCACTCTATTTTCTACGATGTCATTTCGAGATTTGATTCCAATGATGTCAAGATTCACGATTGAAATGAGTTCAAGAATTTTCTGAAAATACGTCTCTTGGTACACTTCGTAATTATTCTCGTAGAATAGTAATTCGTTGCCCTTGTTTCTTTCTTTTGAAATTTTTTCAAGGTAAGATAATGTTGAAGCTAGTCCGCTTCCATCATGCTTAATTGCAGGAGCTGTGGCAATGTCTTCGACATTTCTTACGATGTCTGGATTGATATTATACGGCTTTCCGGGGCGAATATCTGCTACTATCTCTCTAATCGGTGTGCTGAATTGTGAAAGAAATTTTAAAATAGAATTATGTGAAAATATGTTGGAATTGCCTTCTAGAAGATTTTCCATTTGGCGAGATTCTAATCCAGGAAAAAAGAATCCTTCAGTGCATATGAATTCTTCGCTATGTATATTGTTTTCTTTATATTTTATTTCGATATGTGTACCCTTGCTATTTTTGTTGCTCTCAGATATTTTAAGTTCTTGTGAGTCATACTTTATAGTTGAATTTTTCTTATCGAAGACAATTGTGAAATAATAGTGGTAATTTACATTTCTAAGTTCAGTTTTTCTAATGGAAGTCCGAAGGCTAACTTGTTTTCGCCCAATTAAGCGCACTTCAATTTTTTGATTTTCTTGTGTTGCATCTGCGCGATCAAAAATTGCATTTGCGCCGCCTGACTGGCCAACTGCTTCAAGTAGTTTGTTGTCTGTGACATTTGACACAAACTCAAAAAAACGGAAAATATTAGTTTTCCCTGAACCATTTGGTCCAACAAGAACATTGAGACCTGGGCTAATTGCCAGCTCAAAGTCTTTGAGGCTTCTGAAGCCATCTACATAGAAAAGTTCTAACATTCTGAATCACTTTCTTTCCTGTAATTTAGTCACCCGAAAGAACTGAATTCAACTAAAAGTGTCATTTTAGGTGCCATCACCGCCCCGGCCGCCCGCTCTTCTTC
>JBNKGN010000434.1:0-2456 GCA_050289845.1 Crocinitomicaceae bacterium
ATTTGTCCTGCGTGGAAGGTTCCTTCACTTCCTGTGAATCCCTGTACGATAACTTTTGAATCTTTGTTTACTAATACGCTCATGCCTGCGATATTTTAATGTCTAATTTTTAATGCTCCCAAAAATAGCTTTTTGAAATTGTTTTGTCAACGAAAGTTGATCGAAGTTTTCGACAATTTCGAAGGATCGTATTATTTTACTTCGTGGACTTCCATTTCGAAAATGAGAATGGAATTTTGGGGAATGTCGTCCAATTCATGTTCACCGTAGCCCAATTGTGGAGGCGCAATTAAAAACGCTTTACCTCCTGGTCGTAGTTTCAACATGATTTCTTGCCATGCGCCAATCAATTCCTCTACTTGAAATTCGACAGGTGTCGTTTGTTTGTCGACCACTTTTCCGTTCAAAAGTTTCCCCGTGTACGTAAAAGAAACACGGTCTTTGTATTGGATTTTGGGACCGTTCCCTGGATTTAGAATGTTGAAATACATCCCAGAAGCCGAACGCTTACAGTCGATCTTATTTTTTTGAATGTACGCCTGAATTTCTTCGTCGAAGGCATCTTTTTGTTCTTCCGTATAGGTAGCGCAAGAACTCAATCCCAGTGCTAGTATAACGAAAAGGGCAAGGTAATTTCTCATAGTTTCAATGGCGTTACAGTATATCCTTCTTTGCGAAGCAATTCTAATACGCCATCTTCTCCGCCCAAATGTCCAGCACCGACAGCAATAAATACACGCTGTTTTCCAATCATTTTTTCAATTTTTGGGATCCAATTGTTATTGCGATCGCCCAACAGTTCTTTCTCTTTGGAACCTATCGTTTCGCCTTCTTCGCGAATTAGTAATTGCAGAGAATCAATGTTTTGACGTGCGTATATTTCCATCATCTTTTGCGTCAATGCTTTTGCTTCTGGATCGTCTTTGATCGCATCCATCACCATGCGCGTTTGTTCTTCGTCCGTGAAATCATCAAACACACCAATTTGATCTTCGATTGTTTCCAATCCCGCTAGCTTGATGTTGTTTTCTTTGATCAATTCGAGAATGGTCTTTTCATAGGATTCTGAATCCTTCATCATTTCCATTTGAGACGCCAACATTACAATCATTACAGGTTTCATTGTACCGAAAGACATTTTAAAAATGCTTGGACTCGTCCCTAATTTTTCTTCCGCCCAAACGAGAATACTGTCCTCTTGTGCTTCGTTGAAGTAGTCAAAAAAGGTTTTGCCGTCTTCCAATTGCATCAAGGCTAAGGCTGCAGTTGGATCGTTCAATTCGTCCCCAATTTCCAATACCACAAGATCGGTTGATTTGATCAAGTCTTTGAGTACATCAGGAAAGTAGAAATACTCTTTTTGGATCATGTGCATCGTACCGAATACGTATGAAGTATCTTTGTTTCCGTCTTTGGTGATTTGCCAAAGAAGTGAATTATTGGTACCTTCTTCCAAACGGTTCTTGTCCGCAGTTTCTGGTGTTTTTTCTTGGGATTGTGAACAGCCGACAGTGGCAATTGTTAATCCAATCAGTGCGATTAATAAGTGTTTCATAGTAATGTTAATTCAGCGAGGTATTCGTCTTCGTTTGTAAATATTTTCTCGGCGTGCCAACCAGTGCGATCTGCAGCTTCTTTTAAGCGCTCAAAATCTACGTACAACCAATCAAACCATTCGGAAGTATGCTTTTCATACAACATTTGAAATTTGAAGTTGCCGTAATAACTTGTGTTCAAATCGACCCAATAGCCGCCTTCATCATCTTCGTAAAGATACTTGATATCTGATGAATCACAAATGATACGTCCACCGGTGTTCACTAGTTTCTTCGCGTGAATTAGTGTTGCGTCGAGGTTTTCCAAAGATCCTGCGATCCCGATGCCGTTCATGAGCAATAGTAGAGTATCGTAATTTCCTTCGGTCAGATCAAAGAAATTTTGTTGGTTGGCTTCGATTCCTTGCGTTTTCAGATATTCGATGGTATTGGGACTCACGTCGATGGCACTTACTTCGTGGCCTTCTTCAATTAGTCTTTTTACGTGGATTCCTGCACCCGCACCGACGTCTAAAATTTTCCCAGAACAACGGCTCAAAGCGAATTGTTCCATTTCGGGCATTTCGTCAAACGAGCGGAACAAGTAGGAGACGGGGATAATGTCATCATCGCATATTTCTGATCGGACAATTATATCGTTGGCGTGTCCATCCCGAGCAAAATCGAGAATTGCTTGTCCCATGGGATCATTGAGGAGGTTCGTCATCTTTTAGTAGTCGTAACTGTCTTCAAAATCATCAAAACCGAATTCATCTTCTTCCTCTTCGTCGTCTTCATCTTCTTCCTCAGAATCAAAACCATCATCTTCTTCGGATTCGAATTCATCTTCTTCGGCTAATTGAAGGCTGGTGTTTTCAGCTTCTTCCATTAATTTATTGTACTCTTTAATTTCTTTGCTTG
>JBNKGN010000435.1:0-2448 GCA_050289845.1 Crocinitomicaceae bacterium
CGATCTGAGTCCATGTTTGTCCGCTGTTCGTTGTTTTCCACACACCACCTTGCGCAACGCCTACCCAATACGTATTGGCATCTGTCGGGTGAAATGTAATACAATTGATACGTCCCATCCCTTTTGTCAAACTAGCGTCTGCAGGACCTTCGGGACCGACTGGAATCCATCCCGATAATTTGGCCTGGTAGTTCAATTTCTCCTTGGCTAGACGCTCTGCTTCTGTATAGAAGACTGCACCATCGTAAAAATTACCGTCACCATCCACGCGTTTTTTGAATTCATCCATCCAGCGATGGTCTGATTTCCATCCTTTTGTGTGGGGCATTTCTGCCTTGGGGACCGATTGCTCAATTGTCTGCTCCACTTTTGTGTAAGTGCCCGTTTCTTGTGCGACAACCATAGCCGCAAGCATTGAACAACCGAAGGTCAAAACCGAATGTTTAAAAATTTTCATCATCTATTAAGCTATCAATTAATAATTCCAATTGGCGTATGTTCTGAGGCTCCATTTGATAATACACGATTGTATATGTTTCCCCATTAATTGAACAGTTGATCTGATTTCTCGGCGCATCTTCCGAAGGTTTTCCGTAGACTTCATCCAACGCCTGCCAATCAATTGTTTGAATCTGTTCTTCTATTTCACGGTTTACTTTCGTATCTAGCCCACCTTGTTTTGAACCTAAGTGTTTCACGTTCATCTTGCCAACATAAGAATATGTTCCATCCTCTTTAATCGTAATCGAATATGATTTGCAAACATCGAGACAGCCGCCTTTTTCTAAAGTTAACGACCAGGAAGCGTCATTGAGGTCAAGAGACCGTGAAGTACGGCATGAAATTGTGAGGGCAACACAAGCAGCAAGAAAGAATCCTAAGAAGAAGCGTTTCATTGGATGAAGTTAATAAAATATCTACGGGAGATACCTGCTATTGAGCCAAGTCGACCAAATCCAATGTAAAATGAAACTATCATGTTTTTAACAAAAAAAAGTCGCCCAAATAAATGGACGACTTTCAATTTTATATGTTCGGCAATATTATTGAGCGCTTACATTCATATTGTCTAAAACGCTCATCACGTTTCTTACCGCTTCTGCTGATTCTTCTAACATTGCTTTTTCTTGCTCGTTAAGATCCAACTCGATAATACGCTCGATTCCGTTTTTACCTAAAACAACTGGAACACCAAGATAGATATCGTTCATTCCGTACTCTCCTTGCAACCAAGCACAAACTGGGAAAACACGTTTTTGATCACGAACGATCGCTTCTACCATTTGAGCTGCCGCAGCACCTGGAGCATACCAAGCAGAAGTACCCAACAATTTAACGATTTCACCACCACCGAATTTAGTACGTTCGATGATTTCGTTCAATTTTTCTTCAGAAATCAACTCTGTTACAGGAATTCCTCCAACAGTTGTGTAACGTGGAAGTGGCACCATTGTATCTCCGTGACCTCCCATAAGTACTGCTTGAATATCTTTCGGAGAAACGTTTAATTCCAATGCCAAGAAAGAGCGGTAACGTGCTGTGTCTAAAACACCTGCCATACCGAATACTCGGTTAGGATCAATTTTCGCAGTTAAATACGCACAATACGTCATCACATCCAAAGGATTCGATACACAGATGATTTTTGCATCTGGTGAGTATTTTACAACGTTCTCAGTAACCATTTTCACGATTCCAGCGTTGGTTGCGATTAAGTCATCACGAGACATTCCTGGTTTTCTAGGAAGCCCAGAAGTGATTACTACCACATCAGATCCAGCTGTTTTTGAATAATCGTTCGTAGAACCAATTGTTCTTGAATCGTATAGATTGATTGGGGAAGTTTCCCAAATATCCAACGCTTTTCCTTCTGCGAATCCTTCTTTAATGTCAAGAAGAACGATTTCGTTGGCAATTTCGCGGTGCGCTAGTACGTCTGCACAAGTCGCTCCAACGTTTCCGGCACCTACAACAGTTACTTTCATGTTATTTTATTTGAACTTTATTATACTTATCGAATGCTACGAAATTAATATAATTGTAAGAGAACTAGGCGTAAATTTCACTATTTTTTGCCCCGCTTAGAATAATTTTCACGCAAAAAGCAACCGTGGAAAAAAGCTTCCGTCTAACGAATGAAAACAATGTGGAGAATAAAGAACATTTAAAAGGTATTATCTCTGGCTGTATCCAAAGAGATCGGAGGGCACAGGAAGAGCTGTTTAAACTTTTTTATGGGAAAATGTTGGGTGTTTGTATGCGATATGCGATCGATAGAGACACCGCAGAAGAAATGCTCCAAGAAGGTTTCATTAAGATCTTTGACAAATTAGAAGCTTTTGATTACAAAGGATCCTTTGAAGGATGGATGCGACGTATAATTGCCAACACCGCAATTGATCACATTCGAAAATCCAAGAAAGATCCGATGCTCACGGACAACGACGA
>JBNKGN010000436.1:0-2446 GCA_050289845.1 Crocinitomicaceae bacterium
GATAGAGTTACTTCCAATCAAGTGATTGCTGTTTTTGGGCGCGATTTTGAAGTCCATCGAACTTGAATGCAGACGCCCCATTGCTTGAATAATTGCTTCATATCCAACGTCGCCAGAACAAAATATCAATTCGTCAAATTCAGGAGCTGTCGTTGCGATTGATTCGATGGAGTCATAGTGAGAAATGATACCCAGTTGTGATTGTGTTTGAGACAGCAACAGCTTGACGCGTTCGAACTCCTCCGCAGATCCAAGAATGGCAAAATTCTTTTTAGCTGTATTTCGCAATCGAAATGCTCCTCGAAATGCAAAATGAAAATAAATTCGTGAGATAAAATAGTAAGCGATCACCCATGCGGCACCAACAAATATGAAAAGTCGAGAGAATTGCAGGGATTTTGGTAAGATCGCATAAGCAATAAGAATCAATATTGTGCCCAATAGTGCTCCTTTAAAGTGCTTGAAAAGTTTAATTGGTTTGTCGTAACCGCCATTGAAAAAGATAACCGCGACCCATACGATACCGTAGATTGGAATGGAAACCTGGATCAATTCCTCGGGAAATTCAATATTGGACATACGCCAATAATTCGTAAGACCGAAAAGTCCTGCCACGATACAAAGCAAGTCAAACGTAGGTAAAAAAGATCTTCGAATCACACGAGTGATGATTGCCAGCGATGCTCGGAAATAAATAGCGGCGTTGATCAGGAAGGAGAACAACCAGGCATTATTTCCAGAAAAATGCTTTTTGGCAAAGATGATCATCGCTCGGTAGAAGACAAAAACGTAATTCACCGAACTTTTTTTCGTGCTTTCCCCTTTGTAGTGGATGATTGTTGTTTCAGGAAAATAAACGTTTTTATAACCACCTTGCTGAATGCGATACGACAAATCAATGTCTTCTCCGTACATAAAAAAGGCTTCGTCCAAATAGCCCACCTTTTCCAAAGCTTCTTTTCGCATCAACATAAAGGCACCACTTAAGATGTCAATTTCATGCGTCTCAAATTCCGAAAGGTGACCCAAATGATATTGGCCGAAGCGTTTCGATTTTGGAAAAATCCGGGAAAGCCCAAAAATTTTATAAAAAGCAACCATTGGGGTAGGGAGTCCTCGCTTTGATTCAGGTAAGAAGTTGCCTTTTCCATCAATCATGCGAACACCGAGTCCTCCAGCATCAGGATGTGCATCCATGTACGCGATTACTTTCTTAAAGGTCGATTCTTCGACAACCGTGTCGGGATTCAGCAACAAAACGTACTTGCCTTTTGCTTCGGCGATTCCTTGATTGTTCGCTTTTGAGAATCCAACGTTCTCGTTGTTTAAAATAAGTTTGAGGTCACTGTATTTGGCTTGCAGTAATTCAACGGAACCGTCTTTGGAGGCGTTGTCCACTACAATCGTCTCGACTAAAAGACCTTTTGATGCTTGTCGAATGGACGTGAGACATTGGTGTAGGAAGTATTCAACGTTGTAATTGACAACGATGACGGTTAATTGGTATGTGACGGTTGTGTTGGGCAATTCTATCGAATAGCAATACAAGAAATTTCTACAGGAACGTCCTTCGGTAATCGTGCTACCTGAACCGTTTCCCGTGCTGGTGGTTCCGAACGAAAGTAACGCGCATAAATTGCATTAACAGCGTCAAAATCGTTTAAGTCTTTCAAAAAGATGGAGCATTTAACAATGTTCCCCATATCCATATCGGCTTCTTTCAAGAGTGCGGCAATGTTCTCCATTACTTGTGCTGTTGCTTCACTCACAGAATCAAGAATAAGCGCACCAGTGGATGGGTTCAGAGGAATTTGCCCCGAAACATACAACGTATCGTTTTTAAGAATTGCTTGGCTGTAGGGACCAATTGGAGCAGGAGCGCCTGGAATTTGCAATGCCTTTTTCATCTTTCGCTATTTTTGTACAAGTTTACCAAAAAAGAAATACTTGAAGCACATCTTGCTTATTGATAATTACGATTCGTTCACCTACAATCTGGCGCACTACCTTGAAGGGTTGGATTGTGTTGTCACGACCGTGTTCAACGATGCCGTTGTGTTGGAAGAACTGAATCAATACGATGCGATTGTACTTTCTCCGGGACCTGGACTTCCAGCGGATGCGGGTCGAATGCCACAAGTACTTCGTTTGATGTTGGGACGCATTCCCATTTTTGGTGTTTGTTTGGGGATGCAGGGGATGGCGCAGCAGTTGTCGGGAACGATCTACAATCAATCTCAGGTAAAACATGGCGTTCAAGAGATGATCTCGCTTTCAAAATCACCGTTATTTGATGGTTTAAACGAAGAGATGTCTGTCGGCTTGTATCACAGTTGGGCGGTGCATGAAGAAGGGGATTTTAAAGTGATTGCTCGCTCCAAAACAAATGTTGTGATGGCCATTGAAAATTGGCAATTGAAGTGTTTTGGGGTGCAATTCCATCCTG
>JBNKGN010000437.1:0-2435 GCA_050289845.1 Crocinitomicaceae bacterium
TTCTCTGGACGTGAAAACACGATCCAAATCATCTGCATATACTTCCCGATATTTGATAGTATGGTAAGCACTTGCGCTAAGTTAGCGGTATTTTTTTTTATCGCAATTTATTCTTGTCGAATTCAATCGAAAAGGGAGAATAATCTCTAATTTTGAGTGTTGTGAGTAAAAAAAAGGAGCAATACCGTCGCGTACTAAGTAAGTACATCCCTGAGGAATCTATCGAATACGTCGTGGATTTGCTCGTGACTTACCCGGTTCAATTCCGAATTGCCAAACCCCGCAAAACGAAATTGGGTGATTTCCGGGCAGAACGAACAGGATTGCATAAAATTACCGTCAATGGCGACCTCAATAAATACAGCTTTCTGATCACGACGATTCACGAATTCGCTCATTTAATTACTTTCAATCAGCATGGTGGTCGGGTGAAACCGCACGGCAAGGAATGGCAATTGACCTATTCTCGCTTGTTGTATCCCGTTGTGCAGGAGGGACATTTCCCAGAAGACATTGCTAAAGCCGTTGAAAAATCCTTGATTAATGTGAAAGCTTCTTCGTGTACAGACCAACATTTGTACCGTGTCTTGTTGCAATATGACCCTCCAAAAATTGGACTTTTGCGTCTGGAAGAGCTCCAACGAAACGATCGCTTTGAACTGAATGGAAAAGAGTTTCAAAAAGGAAACCTTAGACGCACGCGTTACGTATGCACAGACACATCAAACAAGAGACAATATTTAATTAGCGCATTGGCGCACGTCAAAAAAATAGCATGAAAGACAACTACAGTGTAATTATGGCAGGAGGAATTGGAAGTCGCTTCTGGCCGATGTCTATCCCAGAACGCCCGAAACAATTTTTGGATGTTCTAGGAATTGGAAAATCATTGATTCAAATGACTTACGAGCGATTGTTGCACGTTTCTCCATCCGAAAATATTTACATTGTCACGAATAAAATTTACAAGGAAATCGTTCTGGAACAGTTGCCCGATTTGAAACCAGATCAAGTTTTAACGGAACCCCAGCGAAAAAACACGGCGCCTTGTATCGCCTATGCTGCGGCAAAAATTCATGCACTGAATCCGAATGCAAAACTGATTATATCACCTGCAGATCATTTGATTTTGCAGCAAGACAATTTTACCCAAACGATACAAGCGGCTCTCGCTGCTGCCGATAATGGACGTATTGCTACGATTGGAATTTTGCCCACGCGACCCGATACTGGCTATGGTTATATTGAATTCGATGCGAATGTTGAACGCACTCCGAACGCGACAATTCCCGTGCAGCAGTTCCGCGAAAAACCAGACCTGGCCACGGCAGAATCTTTTGTAGCTGCAGGAAATTTCTTTTGGAATTCGGGGATTTTTATCTGGAAATCCGCAACAGTTCTCGAAGCACTTAAAGCCTTCCAACCTGAATTACACCGTTTGTTTGCTGGCGACTTGAGCTTCTACAATACGGATCAGGAACAAGCAAGCGTGGATCATTGTTTCGAAGTGTGCGAAGACATTTCCATCGATTTTGCGGTCATGGAACACGCCCAAAACATCGATGTGGTACTTTCTAATTTTGATTGGTCCGATTTGGGCACTTGGGGAAGTCTAGATACACACCTAAAACACGACGATCACGAGAATGCGATTATAGGATCCAAAGTTCACGCATTTCACACGTCGAACAGCATCATTAATGTTGAAGAGGGCACAGAAGTGATTATTGACGGTTTGGACGGGTATATTGTGGTACAATCAGAAAATCGATTGATGATTCTTCGCAAAGAGAATGAGCAAGAATTAAAGCAGTTTATGAAGGCTCTTTAGTGGGCGAGATTCAGACTTCCTCCTTTGGAGGAGGATTGAGGAGGAGGACCGCAAAGTAGGTTTAACCAATATGCATCGCATCGACCCACTTGAAAAATTCCCACAAAAAAAGGGACCCAGCAACTATGGATCCCTTTAAGAAGGCAAATGCTTACTAGAGCTTATTAATTTCCCGCCTTCAATTGTCTTGCTTCCCAAGCGCGGTACAGATCGAAATAACTGGTTGTTTCCATTACGACTACTCCGCCGAGTGTATCTCCGTATTTTGCTGGCAAACCGCCTGTGTACAACATCATTTTCCCGATCGCTACCGATGGAATACTTCCAGGGTCCGACGTTTTTACACCGTCGATATAGTAAATCATGTCTCCTTTACGTGCACCGCGGAATACGAGTGAACCATCTTCGGTTTGTTGCACCTCACTGGACATACTAACAACCAATTTTTTGATATCAAATTTTACGGCACTTTGCTGAATTTGCTCCATGTCGAGCGTTTTTACTGGAAGGTTTCCATCAATCAATTTGATCCCTTTATTCGCTTTCGCAAACACAGGTCCCTTTTCACTAATTGACATTAGTCCTCCATCGAAATCAATCTTTC
>JBNKGN010000438.1:0-2434 GCA_050289845.1 Crocinitomicaceae bacterium
TTCTCATCCATAATGCAGGCATCAAGCGTTACGTGTCCAGAACTATCGGGCAAACCGCCTATCCCAACGCTTCGATTGGTCAGATCAGCTTCCGTCACTTTAACTCCTGCTTCCACTGCATCCAGTGCTTTACCGTTGTTCCCTAGTACTTTCCAGGCTGCTTCATTTGCAGCAATACCGTGCGACCATGTAGAAACAACAATCGGAGTGAATGCCATACGCCGCGCTTCGGTTTCCACCGTTGATTCCAGTATGCTGGCCGCCTTTGACGGTTTAAAAATACTAAGGGCTGCACCTGCCAATCCCAATTTGAAAAATGTTCTCCGTTTTAGTTCTTGCATCGATTTCGTTTTATAGTTGCTCTGAAAGCCATTTTCGATAGGCGTTTGCGTTGTTCACGTGTTCGCGGTAGCTTTTGGTAAAATTATGTTTTCCTGAAAAATCAGATTTTGCGCACATATAAATATAATCAACCTCCGCTGGATTGAGCACGGCATCCACGACTTTCGCGGGAGTAATACAAATTGGTCCAGGTGGCAATCCATAAATTTGATACGTGTTGTAATCACAAACGATGTCTCGATGCTTCGTTGTCAAACGCTGTACTCCATCCAATTCGTGTCCCCAACAGAACTTAAACGTCGGATCCGATTCCAACTTCATCCCGTCGTTCAATCGATTCAAATAGAGTCGTGCGATAATCGGCCATTCCTCTTGAACTCTCCCTTGTTCGGAATAAACAATACTGGCTAAAGTAACGGCTTGCGAAGGAGCATTCAAACCAAGTTCTTTTAACTTCTCCATGCGCTCAGGTGTCCAAAACTCACGAAACTGTAACGCCATAAAAGCAACAAACTCTTCTGCATCCGTATCAAATTCCATTTCGTATTGCTTCGGAAAAATCAGCGCGGGCATTTGAGCCGCTGTAAAACCATATTTTTGCAAAGTTTCTGGTTTAAGCATGAAATCAACTAAAGAAGCGCTATCAGCAGCAATACAACGACTTATATTCATAGCAACATCGTTTAAATCACGACAGGAATTAAAAAAGACATTGACGAGTACTTCCCCTTTTCCACGCCCATCCGCTTGCATTTCAAAGCCAGACAAAAGAGTTTTCAAGTTTGTTTTTGGTGCGATCACATATTTCCCTCCTGCCAGACGATCGTCTTGCAATCCGATTTCTTTGGCGACGGCACGTGCTTCTTCGATGTCGGCGATCACTTTCTTTCCGTGCAAGGTTTCCAGCAGCGAGTTTACATCAGGATCTTCTTTGAGTAAGATGCGTACCTCTGTTTCATTGATACTTTTGGCGTCAAAAAACCAATCCAACACCAAATTATAATTTGCAGCCGCCAATACAACGACCACTAACACCCCTATAAAAACTATTTTTTTAACCATTTCTCGTATGTGAAATATTGAAGATACGCACCATTTATCTTTGACGCACCCGGAGGTGTTCTATTTTTTGAATACCCTGCCGTTAAAAACAGTTGTTCACTTGCTGAGTTTCCTACGTGAATACGTGCTTTTAAAAGATTTAGCTCCAACCAATTTTTACAAAATTCTTCGAGACAAATGAGCGCTTGTTTTGCTGCATTCTTCCGACGTTTTTGCCTTGAAGCAATTAGGATTCCCACAAACGCACTGTCCTTCGTCCAATTAACTTCATACAAATCCAGTGTTCCAATGGGCAATTGGGTCGTTTGCTCGAGAATTAGAAATCGAATTTGATCCAACATGTAAACCTCTGTAGCTTGCTCCTCAATAAAAAGTGCCATTTCCGAGGTCATCACGGGCTCCGAACGATCGCTGATTGCCCAATTTTCGGGATTGTTTTCACATTCCATTAAGAACGAAAGATCACTCGGCTGAACCCGACGTAACGTAATATCTCCCTCCTTATACATTCTCTAAAAATGCCAGACGATTATGGATATCTTGAGGATTGTATTCTGGAATGCCATCGAAAAATACGGGTAAATGCAAACCGAACACTGCATCAATTTCATTACGATGGGATAATTCGCTTAAAACCTCTTTTACGCGTGTTGCGGATGGAATATTCAGTATCTCTTTTAACGGCTGAAGACATGTAATTGACCCTGCGACCGTAGTTTCGTATTTCCCAAAGGTTTCGGTAACGGAACAATGAATTGATGGTGCTGAAATACGGTACAGCAATGTCGGAATGTTTTTACTATCCAAAAGACGAATAATTTTGGCTGTTGGCAATCCATCATCTTTACCATTTGCTTTCAAGCTGTAAAATCGATCTCCTTCCGAAATTGCGATATGCGGTGGAATTTTATCGGCATGAATCACCCAAAGACAGAAAGTCCCCTCTCCGAATGAAACGTCCTCCCCAGTTTCGATGCGCTGTATTCTTGCTTCAGACGTCAATACTGCCATCAAATACTTTTTTAGCGGG
>JBNKGN010000439.1:0-2433 GCA_050289845.1 Crocinitomicaceae bacterium
GTAATTCGCGGCTCAAATAATGACTTCAAGAGTTTCGTAGAGCCGTATTTCCGAGAAGAAATGAGCGATTCAGCCCGTTTACAAACGCAAACCTATTTGAACGGATTATGGTCTGATCTGCGCACGGATATTGGAAAAGACCGTTCTATTTCACCTAAACAACTTGATCAGCTTGCAGAAGAAGCCGCAATAACGAATTTAGAGGATGCCGTAAAACACAAGCTTGTTGATGCGACCAAATATCGCGACGAAGTAATGGCGATCATTGCCAAAAAACTGGATTTAAAGAAAAGTAGTGCCATCGAATTCTTATCGTTTAAAAAATATGCCAATGAACGTTTTCTTGCGGATCAAATGCGCTATCAAACAAACGATGAAGGTGGCGCAACTGTGCCTCCAAACATCGCGGTGATTCTGGCAGAAGGTGGGATTACTACTTCGGGAGAGGAAATGACCTCCAAAGAGATCTGCAAACTTTTCAAAGAAGCACGAGAAAACAAGTCCATTAAAACCGTAGTATTTCGTGTAAACAGCCCTGGTGGGAGTGCCTTGGCAAGTGATGAAATTTGGCGCGAAGTTCAATTGACAAATAAGAAAAAGCCTGTCATAGTTTCCATGGGAGACGTTGCCGCTTCTGGAGGTTATTACGTTGCCGCCGCAGCCACCACCATTTTTGCGGATCCTAACACGATTACGGGATCCATCGGAGTATTTGGAGTAATTCCGTACACAGGAGCGATGCTCGAGGATAAATTAGGTTTGACTTTTGATCGCGTTTCGACGAACAAGCATAGCGTAATGACCACCAATCGACGTCTGACGGAAAGCGAAATGGCCATTATTCAAAATGAAGTGGATGAAATTTACGATCAATTTTTAGCACGTGTTGCAGCAGGTCGTGGATTGACAACAGAACGGGTGAATGCAATTGCCCGAGGACGGGTTTGGACGGGACGTGATGCGCAAAAAATTGGCTTGGTGGACGAACTTGGAGGTTTGCAAGATGCCATCGATTATGCTGCTAAAAAAGCGAAAATAAAATCGAAAAAAGTTCTGTATTACCCGTTCGTAAAGGAAGATCGACTGACAGCATTGCTCGAACAGTTGGATGATAATGATACGGAAATCAAAGTGAACAATTCCGCAGAATTACCAGAAGAATTACAAAAATTGTACGTACGATTAAAATCGTTGGAGGCGTACCAGGGGATTCAAATGCGATTGCCCTTCTTATTTGAAATCTATTAACCGAGAAAATTACGCACTTGAAAAAAGATCTTGCCTACCTACTCTTCGCATTGGTACTAACATCTTGTGGAATGAATGGTTTGTTTCTTCATCCGTTCGAATTGGACGAAACTTCGGAGTTCAAACAGTACAAAGCCGAGGAAAACGATACTTTATCATTGCATTTTGATGCGAATGCCAATCCTGCCTTTGCCTTTTTGGGGAGCACCGAATACGCACCTGGCTATTCCATCGAAAGCGTATTTTTCGAAGGATCGAAGGAGAGCCAACTGAACGCATGGATCATTACACCTGATTCGGCTAGCAATGGTACCAGTTTATTTTTCGTGCATGGAAATGCGGGACACGTTGTTCTTAATTACCAATTAACCACTCCTTTCGTGGAACGCGGCTACAAGGTTTTCTTGTTTGATTACAGTGAATTCGGTTTCTCCGAGGGCAAGGCGAAACGAAAAAACGTACTGAAAGATGCGCAAATGGCTCTGGACTATATGCTGACACGTGACGAATTTAAAGGCGACAAAATTGTTGTTTATGGGCAATCGTTGGGAGGGCATTTGGCGTCTGTGGTTGGTACCCAAAAACAAGAATTGATCGATGCGATGGTGATCGAAGGTGCATTTGCCAATCACAAAGACATAGCTTCTGATCGCGTCCCTGTACTTGGTCGGATATTCGTAGCTGAACAATACAGCGGCACGAAAACACTTCCCGATTTTACCAAACCACTTTTGGTAATTCACAGCGTGAGCGACAAAACCATTCCTATCGAACAAGGAAAAAAATTGTATGAGAGCGCCACGGCACCGAAATCATTCTATGAAATTGATTCTTCGCATATTTTGGGCCCTTTTTACTATGCTGATAGTATCTCGTATAAGATTCAATCTATGTTGAAACCATAAAAAACCCGACATTCAAAAGAACGCCGGGACCAAACATTTAAGCTAGTTTCTTACTGTTACTCTTTCTCAAATGTAAACTTGTATTGATAGATTGTTTTTGAATCTGTTTTGGCGGTGATAAACATTTCTTCAAGTTCGCACAACATCAGCTCTGTCAACGCTTCACCAGAAGAAGTGAAGTCAATCACATCGATATTTCCGTTCACGACGCGAAACTGCACCATCACAAAATTCTCATGGGATTTGTCCAGTTTCAAATCGCTTAAATCAATTTTGATTT
>JBNKGN010000440.1:0-2408 GCA_050289845.1 Crocinitomicaceae bacterium
AGGTAATTGTCGAAGCCACTTTTTGACGATCCATAAACAACATTTGAAGCCTTTCCTCGGAGGGCTCCTACGGAACTTATACCTACGATCACGCCTGATTTTTGTTCTTTAAATCGTTGGGCAATACTACCAAGAATCCGCACGGGAGCTGTGTAGTTTACTGCCATGGTACGGTCTGCTTCAGGGCCAAATAAAGCGTCTTCATTATCAGGAAGAACCCCCGCAGCATAAAGAACCCCATCGAATTCGAGGGAGGCTATTTTTTTAATTGCGTCATCTATTTGGGTAAGATCCATCGCAATGACTTCATGGGAACTTGTTTTAATTTCATCGGGCTTGTGAGCGGCCAAAAGGAGTGTGATGCCCTTCGATTCAAACAACGGGACACATGCCTTTGCGATGTCTGAATTGGCTCCGAGAATTAAAAATCGTTGATTCATGGGGTCAAATTAAGTCGTTTTGAGAGAAAGGACGCAATGCGACCGTTATTATATTTTGAAATCTGCGTTTTAAATTCCGTTGCCTCAGGATACATTTGTTCGAAAGTCGCGGCTTCCAAAAGGGCATCTTTGACCAGATATACGCGTCCACCTGCATCGGCAATTTTCTGATTTAATTGTATGAGGAAAGGTGCCAATCCTTTTTGATAGGTAAAATCAAGGGCAAAGGAAAAACCAGGTTTTGGAAAGGAAAGAAGGCCTGGAGATGTTAATTCGCCATGTTGTTTTACAACACATAAAACTGGGGTGAAAGAAGAGGATTCTATGGCGTCAAAAACGATGTTTAATTTCGCTTCAATTCCTTCTTTTTCGAAAGACCATTGTAATTGATAAAAGCCTTTGGTTCCATATAAGTAATTCCAGTTTCGAATTCGGTCCAAAGGAAACAAGCCCTCGTCTAACGAAACAGTTTCTTTTGCGCGTTGCGTTTTTGAAAAGTAGCGTCTGTTGTAGGTGCGCATCAGCCAGGGTTGAACGAAGGAAAATGACTTGAAAGGGATTGTGATTTTTGGTTTTTTTAAGGCGAATTCCTCCAGATTTTTCGGCGTGTCCAAGAGGTCGTTTTCAAGGAGCAAACAATGCGTTTTTTTGTAACCGTCAAACCAACCTGTTTTGTATGTGGCTGTACTTTTTTCTAAGGCAGTGAGTAGTGATGTCACAGAACCAAAAGCCTGTATTTTTTGTTGAAAACGGTCATTTACTAGAGGTATTAGTTTGATTTTTGCGAAAAGTATAACGCCCGTGAGTCCGAGTCCACCGATGGTCGCTTCGAGTAAATCGTTGTTTTTTTGAGAGTCACAGGTAAGAAAACGACCGTCACAAAGTTGTATTTCGATGCTTTGAATCCACCTGCCAATCGTACCGTTTTTAACATGATTTTTACCGTGAACATCTGCTGCAATCATACCACCCACAGTGACGTGTTGTGTACCGGGAATTACAGGCAAAAGAAATCCTTTCGGAACGATGAAATTGAGTATTTCTCCAACCGTGAATCCAGCGCTTACGTCCAAAATGTCACCGTCCAATCGCAGTGTTTTTTTTAACGTTGTGAGGTCCAATACTGTTTTTTGAAGAGACGCATCTCCATAACTTCTTCCGTTTCCCCGAGGGCAAAATGGAGTGTCGGGAAGTGCGTTCACGGAGGGCGTTTTTACGTGTGCATTTTCCACTACAGGTCGACCGTTCCAATTCGAGATTTTCATGCGCTTGGATAGAGACTAATGATGAGTAAAAGAAAGCTGATGAAAAAGAGTCCCAGACTCCAGTAATTTTGAAGGAGCACTAAAATCGGATCTTTTTGGCTGTTTTTTGTAACGCTTTTGTGATAACTGATGAGAGCGATATAAGTCAGTGGAATTGTCGCGTAAGGAAGTATGGGTTGGGCAATTGGATAGGCAACAAAAACAAAGTGAATGTAGGCAGCAAAGAAAAGGACAATCCCGTTCGCAAGAAGCATCGTTAGTTGAGGGAGTGCTAATTTTGCATAGAAGGAAACAGTTTTCCGATGTAGGATGCCTGTGGCTTTAAAGAGATGCACATCACCTTGGCGCTTCATCAAAACGAGGTACAGTGCAAGTAGCCCCACAAATCCGACAAGCCAGGGACTCAGTGGTACATTTGCGATTTCCCGACCAATGAGTAGGCGAATGAAATAGCCCGATAAAATACACGCAAGATCGACCAAAGGAATTTTTTTGAGCCAGGCGGAATAACTCCCGTTGATCATTAAATAGACCGCGCCACAAAGAGCGACGTTAGATCCAATAAGAAAGAGTGACCCAGGCGGAGCTACAACGAGCAATAGAGCACCTTCATTGTCAGGAACATGAGCCTGCAATGCAGGAGCCTCCGCTACAGCAGTATCAGCCACAACAGCCTCAACAAAACGCATCTCACCACGCAAGA
>JBNKGN010000441.1:0-2389 GCA_050289845.1 Crocinitomicaceae bacterium
AGTGATGACATGCTAAAAATGTCACGTGAGCTCAATGACAAATTCATCGAAGTTTCTGCACTCGCGAATAAAATGAATGTCTACTATATGTTGGCCAGACAAAATCCAGATAATTTTACGGAAGAACTGAAACAAAAATACGATATTCAAGATAATGATCTGAGTGACGCATTGTTAAAGCGGGGTGAAATGCTTCATGCTCAGGTCTTGGATTTATCAAGACAAATTAACGCTTTCAGAGCCGAGGCCTGGGCCTTGGTGGTTTCACAAAACAAATACATTAATGAGTCGGAGCTTGTCAAAGCCGTCGACACAGCAAAGCAAACCATCACACTCGCAAAACAGCACAGTCTCGAGTACGAAAAAGCCGTTTCTTTTAATAATCTGGCAATAGCCTATCGCTACCTTGGGCAATTCGAAGAAAGTATCCGGGCTCTTAAAGAAGCCGAATCCTATTTTGTAAAAACCAACAATTATCAATCACAGCTTTGGGTACTTGAGGATTACGCCCTTACCTACGAGTTATCTGGAGATACAGAAAAGTCACTGGAATACTATAAAGAGTATCACCAGGCCTCCATGGACTTGCTGAACAAAACAAATAACGAAACGGTACTTAAGTTGCAAGAAGAGTTCGCGGCGAAAGAGAAATCTCAAAAAATTGAAGCACTGAATCAACAACGAAAAATCGATGCTGAAAAAATTCAATCGGAGCAGTTGAACAAATGGTTGCTTAGCATCGTACTGGCAGCAACTTGCTTAATCATTTTTTTGCAATACAAAAACCGAAAAAAACTGAAAGCGCTGTTACTCAATGAGGAAAAAATGCGCAGCCAGCTCGGTGAAATGAGCGATGCAAAAGATCGTTTTTTCACCAACATCTCTCATGAATTCCGCACAGCACTCACATTATCCATTGGTCCATTAAAACAACTGCTGGAACAAAGCGATCGTTTACAAGATAGCTTTCAAAAAAGTATTGAATCTGCGCTCGACAACAACCTGCATATGCAATCCTTATTAGCGGAAGTATTGACGATTCAACAATTTAACTCGCATCGAATACCTATCCATCTATGTCAGTTAAATCTAGCGGACGGACTCGACTACTGTTTAAATCGTTTCCAATTTCAATTGCAGGAAAAACGAATTCATTTAACGGTTGATGCGATGGATCCAAATTTGGAGATAGTGTTCGACCCCGATCATCTCGAGAAAATCCTGTCCAATTTAATCTCGAACGCAATAAAGTTCAGCTCAATAGGAACTTCAATACAAATAAAAGTTGAAGCATCGTCGGATAACGTTATTTTAAAAGTCATTGACGAAGGCTCCGGTATTCCGGAGAACGAATTACCTCATGTATTTGAGCGCTTCTACCAGGGAGAAAATTCGATTCAAAATACCAGCCCCGGAACCGGAATTGGACTCTCGATGGTAAAAGAACTGGTCGAATTACACCACGGCGACATTAATATAGAAAGTAAAGCACACCAAGGTACGCAAGTTACTCTTTCGCTTAGAATGGGTTATCAACATTATTCTGACGATTTAACTCAAAACATTGAAATAAAGCATTATTTAAACACAACGAACTCTATGGTAGAAGAAACTACGCCTCTTCCACTCACGGGAACATCCGATATAAAAATAGACGTTAACCGACTTTTGTCTCCCCATCGAAAAATGATTTTACTGGTGGAAGACAACATGAAGCTTCGAAAATTCATTCGCTCCATTTTACAAAATGAATATCATGTTCTGGAAGCTGAAAATGGCCAGGAAGGATTTCGAATGGCGAAAGAACTTCAGCCCGATCTCATTCTCGCAGATGTCATGATGCCCGTTATGGATGGATTTGAACTGATAAAAAAAATACGGAACGATCCTGGTGTGTCACATTTATCGGTGATCATGCTGACTGCGTGTACCGACAAAGGAAATACATTGAAAGGTCTGGAGTTTGGTGCCGACGACTACCTGACCAAACCCTTTGATAGCGATCAACTATTGGCAAAAATTCGAAACCACCTTACCAACAAACAGAGGTTGTCAAAGTTATTACTTGAAGTGTTTCAAAATTCGCAACAATCACCGATTCAACTTCCCGAGCTTCACAGTCGTTCTGACAAGTATTGTGAAAAATTAGAATCCTTGATTTCGGAAAATATGGGCTGCTCAGAGTTCGATGTCGAGCAAATGTATCACTCGTTGAATATGACAAGAAGCACATTATTTCGACACACTAAAAAGGTTTATGGATGTTCTCCAAAACACCTTCTGAAAAAACGTCGTCTTGAAGCCGCGTATCAAATGTTACAGAAAAGCAATGGCACCGTCAGTGAAGTGGCTTACGCGGTAGGGTTTCAAAGTCTATCAACATTTAGTC
>JBNKGN010000442.1:0-2371 GCA_050289845.1 Crocinitomicaceae bacterium
TTTTTTCAAGTCTCACTCGCTACTTATATAGCATCTGCTTTCAATTTTTAATCCCGTATCTCGTTCGATTTGGGAGCGCAAAGATAGACGCTTTATTTGTTCCTGCAACACTTTTCTCAAAAAAAATTAAACTTTCTTTTCTCCTAGTCACATTCGCTACTAATAGCACCTACTTTTCAATTTCATTTCCCATATCTCGTTCGATTCGGGAGTGCAAAGATAGACACAACTTTCATTATCGCAACACTTTTAAACAATCTTTTTTTGAAAAGCGGACGTATAAGATACAAATTAATTGGTAACATTCTTGAAATCAACGAACTGTTTTCAATAATTTAATGATATTTAATTTCGATATATCGGCCTGTGCTTTGTTTTCTACGGCTTTTTGCAGTGGAACAGTCACCAAACGATCCCCTTCTGCACCGATCATTACATCCGATTTCCCTTCCTTTAATAACGCTACTGCATAACATCCCATTCTTGTTGCAAGGATTCGATCCAGTGCTGAGGGCTTCCCTCCCCTTTGTACATGTCCTAATATGGTATAGCGCAATTCATAACCGTCCATTAATGGCAGTAACTTATTATAGATATCTTCTGCTCCTCCTGCATCATCTCCTTCCGCAACCATTACAATTAAGTTACTGCGACGATGACTTTGCTGCTTCAAATCTTCTGCGAGTAATTCAATATTTGACCGTTCCTCTGGAATAAGTACGCTTGCTGCTCCCGAGCCTATCGCCCCGTCCAAAGCAATAAAACCTGCATCGCGTCCCATAACTTCCACCAAGAAGATGCGGTGATGACTTCCTGCGGTGTCCTTTATTTTATCAACGGCTTCTACCACTGTATTCAGTGCGGTATCAAATCCAATGGTATGATCCGTTCCATACATGTCGTTGTCAATCGTTCCTGGAATTCCAATGACGGGAATATTCATTTCTTTCGACAAT
Source organism: Crocinitomicaceae bacterium (assembly GCA_050289845.1). Taxonomy (GTDB): domain Bacteria; phylum Bacteroidota; class Bacteroidia; order Flavobacteriales_D; family Crocinitomicaceae; genus UBA4466. Next base: position 957 of record JBNKGN010000442.1, read on the forward strand.
GCCTGAGCTCCTTTAAAGGAACCATCTCCACCAATACAGATAAAGCCATCGATTGCGTTCGCCTTTAAATTTTCTACAGCGCGGACTCTTCCTTCTTTCGTTTTGAACGCCTCACTTCTTGCTGTCCCAAGAATCGTTCCTCCCCGCTGTATTATATTTACCACATCATCAGCGGTCATTTCCTTGAATTCGTTCTCCATCATTCCTCGGTACCCATCAAGAAAACCGATAGGAACAATCTCCTGTCCCAAACATGTTTTGACAATCGCACGGATACATGCGTTCATTCCTGGAGCATCTCCTCCTGATGTAATTAAAGCAATTCGTTTCATGTCTATAAAAGTAAGAAGAAAAGAATTCGCATTATCTTTATGGAAAATTCAACCACCTCTCATCTTAACTTCAGATGTTCTCTAGGAAACGAAAAAAATATCAGCAACTTGACGATCTTGAATTACTGGCGCAGTATCAGAAAAGTGGTGCGTCGGAAATTATTGGCGAGTTCTATACCCGATATGGTCATCTTGTTATGGGGACGGCGATGAAGTACTTAAAAAATCAATTCGATGCGGAAGACCTTGTGATGCATTTGTTTGAAAAATTGCCTTTAAAATTAAAATCGCATTCAATCAATCATTTTAAATCATGGCTGTATATGGTTACCAAAAATGAATGTCTGATGCAACTGCGTAAGAAAGGTTCGTTGACTTCTGAATTGACGAAAGAATTGGAAGCGACCAATGAAATGGATCTCGTTGTTGCTAAAGAAGATCAATTGGTGGCACTAGAGGCGGCGATTGAAGATTTGAAGGAAGAACAAAAAACGTGTATTAAACTATTCTATATAGAAAGTAAATCCTATCAAGAAATTACGGAATTACTGCAATTGGACATTAAAAAGGTAAAAAGCGCGATTCAAAATGGAAAACGCAATTTGAAATTAAACTTAGAAGGAAGACATGAATTTAAATCGGTTCTATAATATTTTCGGTCCGAAGGAGCCATTGCGTCGAAAAGAAATTTCCGACTATGGTACATCGTCTGATCCTAAGACCAAACATGCAATTGAAATGAAGGAATCTTCAGATCCTTTCGAGGCGGATGCCATGGAAGGCTGGGAAGCAATGAACTATAACGTGGGAGCGATGGCCAAGCTCGACCGTAAGTTTCTCAAGTCGTCCCACACTGGTTGGTACATTGGCGGTACGATCGCCATTCTCGCCACAGTAATTGCAGTCATTGTTGTTAACTGGGAAAATGTCCCACTTTCGGAACCGCAACAACCCACAGAAAAAATCACAGGATTGCTCGAAGATCAGGAAGTCACGATTGATCAAACAGATGTTGCAATGCCCGATTCTATCAATGAATACGAAAATGTGCCTGCCGACCAACGGATTGCTGTGAAGAAAATT
>JBNKGN010000443.1:0-2346 GCA_050289845.1 Crocinitomicaceae bacterium
CTGAACAAAAATTTATTAAGGCGACAAAACAAGCCTCTAATTGGGATTCGCCTTGGTATAACTTAGGACTTGTTTATAAGAGATTGAGAAAATGGCAACAATCTTTTGAATGCAATGAACGAGCTGTCGAACTCGAACCAAAAAACGAGAGCGCGTGGTGGAATTTGGGAATAGCTGCTACAGCTTTAAATAATTGGAAAGTAGCAAGAAATGCATGGGAAAACTTTGGGATTGAACTACCAAATGGGAACGGACCAGTCGAGATGAACTTAGGTCTTACACCCATTCGGCTTAACCCTGAAACCTCTGGTGAGGTAGTTTGGTGCGATCGAATCGATCCTGCTAGAGCGATTATCCGAAACGTACCCTTCTCTTCCTCAAACCACCGATTTGGAGATTTGGTTCTTCATGATGGTCAACCAAACGGTTACAGGGAATATAGGGGGCAAGAGGTTCCCGTATTTGACGAGCTAGAATTGATAGAGCCTTCACATTTTTCCACTTTTGAAATTGTGGTAGAAGCAAGTAATGTCGAAGATCGAGATGATCTCTTGAATCTATCTGCCCAAAAAGAAGTGATTATAGAAAATTGGTCGAAAGTTCGTATGTTGTGTCATTTATGTAGCAAGGGACGGCCTCATTCTGAACATGAGCCTCAGATGGATGAGAATGGGCCACTTGTTCGTTATGGTGTCGCTGCTAAAGAAGAATCAGAAGTTCGTGATTTATTTGATGAATGGCAAAATGGACGAATTGGATGTTTGATATTGGAGTTTAGTTGCGTTTTTCCAAATAGTAAATAGATGGGAACGTGCGCTAACAAAGCGTAAACCTGATTTGCGAGCACCGGATCGTTTGCCATTATTGTATGTGGTTGTTGAAAGAGTCTTGCCCGCACAGGTTATTCGTTATCTCGCAAACGGGTTACGCAGGCGTTAGGCAGTCTACTTTCTAAATAATAAGGTCAACCAATGTCAACAGAAGATAACATAGAAGAAATAACACCTTCAGAAGGCCAAAATTCAGACAAAAGACAACCAAAGAAACGTAGGATTTTCATTGGCTTTGCTATTGCGAGTTTGTTTCTTTTGGGATTATGTATCGCTACTGGGGTTCTTAACCTGAATTTTAATTTGTATGGAGGTGGAATATCAATAGAGAATTTAGTCATAACCGATGAATTAAGTGAATCTGGTGAATTAATAAATCCTTCTCAAGACACTTTTGAAGCAACGGAAAAAGTAATTGGATTGATTACTACCACAGGTATTGACGCTACCGTTGGAATGAGATGGTATCATGAAAATGAATTAATTTATGAGCAGTTAGGACGCACCATTGATAACAAGTTTGCTACGCATATTGAAGGCTCATCCCTAACCCCATTGCCTTCGGGAGAGTATCGTGTTGAAGCATTTATTGGTCGCGGGGATCCAATAAAAACGGCAACTTTTACAGTTGAAGAATTTGATCTTGTTCTTCAGGTAAATCCCCCTCAACCCATACCAAGTGGGCATGAAGATATTGAAAATGCACCTTATGTAGAAGTCCCGTTTGCCTTCGATGAAGTCTGGGAAATTGATGGAGAAGAATCGAAGATTAATGAGGTGAAAATTACATTTTTCAAAGATGATGTCTTGTTTGTGATTGTTGTCGATTCCGAAAGTGCTTCAAACGAATTGAGTGAAACTGAAGCTCGCGAATTATCCAGACCAATTGCAGAGTATGCTATCGAAAATGGTTACCTTGAAAAAGCTGAAGGAATAACAATCAACGGCATACAATATGATTTTGACGAATTAAATGAGCCCGTCGTTGTGACCCTTTATAATAGAAATTACGGCGGTGGTTTTCGAACCCGTTTCAATGTTGAAGATTTATCCAATTAATATATCTTATTGGGGCAAACACAGCCTAACAAAGCGTAAACCTGATTTGCGAGCCTGGGCTTCGTTCGTTTTTTTGGTTGTAGTGAGTGAAGGTGTCTCGCCCGTAGCGGTTATTCGTTTTCTCGCAAACAGGTTACGCAGGCGTTAGGCGAGACGCTCGCTGCGCTCGCATCTCGCCTAATGGGGCGCGTGATTACACATGTGAGGCTACAGCTCGTCGCTCCGCGCCTGAGCCTCCGCCTAACATGCGTAATGAAGCAGTAATCCTGCGGACTCCGCTTCGCTTCGCCCCCGGCGGCACGTCCTTTTGCTCCGCAACGGCCGTACCTTGGGGGTTCTGCTTATCACGCGCCCCATTAGGCAAGCCAAAGGAACTAAGCAATAGAAATATACGTGATAAAAATTGGCATGATAAAGAGTTGGTAGTGATACCTTCTTGTTTTAATAAGCACACAGG
>JBNKGN010000444.1:0-2336 GCA_050289845.1 Crocinitomicaceae bacterium
AATACACGTGCAATTTTAGCACTTGTGCAACGGTGATATCCGTTAAGTGATTTCGGAAGAACACCAATTCAATGCCTTTGTCATAAAGCAATTCTCCTACAATCCCGGATAGTTTTACGGCCGCACGTTCTTGCTCGATGTGCGATTTTAGTTCTTGTTCGTAACCCAATGCAGTTTCCATTTTTTAAATTAAGATGTTGAAAATAAAGTGTATATAATAAAAAAAAGCTGCCCAGAAATCAGGGCAGCTTCAAATCTTATCCGAGATAAGCTTTCAGAAGTTTGTTTCGCGACGTATGTCGGAGTCGGCGAATTGCCTTCTCTTTAATTTGACGTACACGCTCGCGTGTTAAATTGAATTTGGCACCAATCTCTTCCAGTGTAAGACCGTGATTCATTCCAATTCCGAAGAACAAACGAATGATTTCACGCTCTTTGTCTGTCAGTGTGCTCAACGAACGCTCGATTTCTTTTTGCAATGACTCAGTCATCAAAGAATGATCGGCTTTCGGTGAATCGTTGTTCGCCATGACATCCATCAATGTTCCTCCATCTTCAGAAGTGGATAGGGGAGCGTCCATAGACACGTGACGTCCAGATACGTTCAAACTCTCTTTAATTTTGTCTTCCGGCACTTCCAACGCTTCCGCTAATTCTTCTGCAGAAGGTGGACGTTCGAATTCTTGTTCAAGACGCGAGAACGCCTTGTTAATTTTGTTCAATGATCCTACCTGGTTCAAAGGAAGACGTACAATACGTGCTTGCTCAGCCAAAGCTTGCAAGATTGATTGACGAATCCACCATACGGCGTACGAAATGAATTTGAATCCACGAGTTTCATCAAATTTTTGTGCCGCTTTAATAAGACCTAAATTTCCTTCGTTAATTAAATCGGGTAACGTTAACCCTTGGTTTTGGTACTGTTTCGCAACAGATACAACGAATCGAAGATTGGCGCGTGTGAGTTTTTCAAGGGCCAGTTGGTCTCCTTGCTTGATTTTTCGTGCCAATTCTACTTCTTCCTCCGCAGTAATCAACTCTTCTTTACCAATGTCCTGAAGGTACTTGTCTAATGACTGACTTTCACGATTGGTAATGGATTTTGTAATTTTAAGTTGTCTCATACTATTCCTTGCTCAATTTTAAGGCTTTTAAGCGACTGCAAAGATACGATCAATTTCATGTGTTTTCCAAATAAAGTTTCATAATTTGATAACTTTTAGTTCACACAAAAACCATGCCTTAGTTCCTTGGTTTAGAGCCCCAACGCAACGTAATCTCTTTGTCCGCTTTCCGTCATTATCTCTAACAGAACGCCGCCTTTTACTGTGTTTAATTTTGAAGTCAGTTGCTCCACACTGCTGATCGACTCGTTATTCATCTTTGTTATGATCATGCCTTCCTGCAGACCGATGGATTTAAGTTTCCCTGCATTTAACGTAACGATCTTCACACCGTGCGTAATATTTAACTCCTTCATTTCTTTACTCGATAATTCCTTAAATGTTGCACCCAACGCCACATTTTTAGCAATTTCTGTTTTTGACACCAATTTCGTGTCGCCATTTTCGTTGCGTAGAACTATTTCTTTGATGCTTTCATAACCTTTTGAATCGCGGATGGTTACAGAAACTTTATCCCCTGGTCTTCTGCGTCCAATTTCTTCTTGAAGCGATGCAACGGAATTTACCGATTTGGCACCAATTTTAAGAATGACATCTCCTGATTTAATGCCTGCTTTCTCGGCGCTTCCGTTTTCTGTTACGCCTGCAACAAATACCCCGCTTAGATCTTTGAGTTTTTTCTCTTCTTTCATCTCATGGGTGATGTCAGCAATTTGAATGCCTATATAACCGCGCTGTACCACCCCGTAATCCATGAGGTCTGCCATGACTTTTTGAACCAAATTCACAGGTACCGCAAAGGAATACCCCGCATAACTTCCAGTTTGTGAAGCGATGGCAGTGTTGATACCAATTAATTCACCGTGAACATTTACCAATGCTCCGCCCGAATTCCCTGGGTTTACCGCTGCATCTGTCTGTATAAATGATTCAATGGAATTTCCTTTGCCATTGCGGTCGGCTAACAGATGAATGTTTCGTGCTTTTGCGGATACAATTCCCGCTGTCACAGTCGATGTGAGGTTGAAAGGATTCCCAACAGCTAATACCCATTCACCAATATGCAAACTGTCACTATTTCCTAATGGCAATGGTCGCAATCCTTTTTCTTCAATTTTAAGCACTGCAATATCGGTTGATGGATCCGCTCCAATGATTTTCGCTTTGTATTTTCTGTTGTCGTTTAAAGTAACTTCAACTTCACTGGCATCT
>JBNKGN010000445.1:0-2334 GCA_050289845.1 Crocinitomicaceae bacterium
CTTCGAAATTGAAAAAGCCCTACAAGGTGCTAAAAACAGAACCGTAGCGTTTGTTGCCACCAATAAAGCGACGGGAAAAGCAGAATATCTGGCACCTAGTGCGTCGGACTGGATCGACAGTGTGATTGCCTCTTGTACTTTGCCATTTGTAACCAAAGGAACTTATCAATTGGGCTCACTGAATTTAATGGATGGTAGCTGGAGTGATCCCCTTCCAATACAATGGGCTGTTGCCAATGGTGCACAAGAAATTTTGATCCTTCGAACGGGACATATCAGCAAGCGGATGCGCAAAAGTATTCCCGACTATTTGGGAAGTAAATACCATCGATCGAATGCTGTTCTCTCGGCAATTTTCGATCAAAATCATCTCAATTATAACGCCGCCCTGGACTATCTCGAGAATCCGCCAGAAGGAATAAAAATCACGCAGTTGTGGCCAGAAAAAGGTTTAAAATGCGGAACGTATGGTCACGGTTTAGCAGCCGTAAAGGCAGATTATAAATACGGTGTTCAATACGGCGACCGTTATCTTTCCTCGCTAGAACCATAAGAGTAAATCCTATTTTTCCCTTATTTATCAGTGCATTAGCGCTTTTAACAACCTTTTAAGAATACAACCATTATCGTTTACTAAATCCGTTTAGTAAACGATTTACACCCGTCAAAACTTACCGACTTAACCGATTAAGTGTACAATAATTACAATAATTTGACTTTCTAGAGTTAGTTCCTAAATCGATTTAGCAATACTTTCGCCTCGCTATTGCTAACTACATTTAGATGAAACAAATACGACCACTTCCTTTTTTAATCGCTTTTACCCTTTTCGTCCTGTTCCCATTGTCCAATTTTGCTTGTACAGGTGGATCAAATGCAGGTACCTTGTCACCAACGGCGGGATATCAAACTCAATCAGTGACGAACGGAGATTATTATGTCGTGAATGTAACATGTGGAAGCACTTACAATTTCACTTTTTGTTCGGACGGAGGTACCGCTTCATGGGATACGCAAATCACCATCAATCAAACAGATAACACTACACAACTTGCGTACAACGACGATGCTTGTGGACTCCAATCCAATGTTTCCTGGACCGCCAATTTCACAGGGACTGTACACGTACTTGTCTCCTTGTATTCCTGCAACAATGCAGGTGGTAATACGGCGACAATGGCCTACAACGTTACCCCAGGTTCAGCTAACGCTTCTTTCACTTTGTCTGCAGCGAACTGTACAAGTGCAACTGCAAATGTGACTGGTGATGCCGGAGGTACATTTAGCTTTAACCCTGTCCCAGGTGATGGCGCTGTTGTCAACGCTACGACTGGTGAAATTACCAACGGAACTCCTGGCGCAACTTACACCGTGCAATACACTGTTGGCTGTGGTGTTTCATCCACTCAGAATGTGACGTTATCAGCGACTGGAGATGCTACCTTTGCCATGACTGTTGCTTGTGGCGGTGGAACAGCTACCATTTCTGGAGATACAGGTGGAACCTTCAGCTTTAATCCTGCTCCTGGCGACGGTGCGCAAATTAACGCGACGACAGGATCTGTAACGAATGGAACAGCAGGTACCACATATTATGTTGAGTATACCGTTTGTGGCGTCAGTTCCATCGAATCGGTAACCGTACTGACCGATGATTGCTGGACTTTGAATGGTGACGCACAATATATCAATGTTGCTGGTGAAGATTGCATTCAGTTAACTGCCGAAGTCAATACGCAAACAGGGTGTGCCTGGAATGGAACTCAAATTGATTTCAATCAAAACTTTTCGCTTTCACTCGATTATTATTTTGGAAATAATATTGGTGGTGCAGATGGAAATACCTTTACCTTCCAACCAAGTGCTTCAACTGCCTGCGGTCAAGCGGGTGGACAATTGGGAGCTGGTGGTCTCGTTAACGCACTTTCTGTAGAATTTGACACGTACGACAACGATAATCCAGCACACATCTTTGATTTGCTTTGTGACCATGTCGCCATAGAAACGGACGGTGATCATTTGAGTGGTGTTCCTGCTGCGGGTCCGGCCTGTGCAAAATCTGGTGGTGGAAATATAGATGACGGCGGACTTTATGCTGTGGAGATCGCTTGGAACGCAACCACTCAAACGCTGGATGTGTATTTTGACGGACTCCTTGTTTTGAGCTACGTAGATGATATCGTTAACAACGTATTTGGAGGTCAAAACCTTGTGTACTGGGGAGCAACTGCAGCAACAGGAGGACTCAACAACCAGCAATATTTTTGCCCAAGTACCATCGTACTTCTTCCTGTAGAACTGACGCGTTTTGAATCTACTTGCAATGGAACGAGT
>JBNKGN010000446.1:0-2326 GCA_050289845.1 Crocinitomicaceae bacterium
GCGACTCCAGACGCAACTAAGTTCTGATATGAATCCAGAACATAAGCACTAACATTCGCTATTGGTTCCCCAATATTGATCTTTTCTGAGGCAGGTGTTAAATGCGAAACCGTTGTACCTACAGAAGTCTCTGTAGGTCCGTACTCATTGTATATCTTTATGGTAGGATTAATTTTGCCGAAATACTCTAACTGTGCCTTACGAAGTTGTTCCCCCCCTAAAATCAGTTTAGACACAGAAGTAGATTCGATTCCAAGACTACTGAGTAAATTCACATGCGATGGCGTCATTTTCACTAAATCGACATCACTATTCACCGCAAAAACATCGGTTAATATTTCGGAAATGCTTTTCTCACCTTCATAAACGCGAACACTCCCTCCGTTCAGAAGGGTTGTATAAATGCTGGTAACTGTTAAGTCGAAGGCCAAAGAGGTGAACAACGCGAATGTCTCGGCCTTGTCATCCAAATAATATCGAGATGCCCAATTCACGTAATTGCTTACGCTTTTATCCGAGAGCACCACCCCTTTCGGTTGACCAGTAGATCCAGAGGTATATATTACGTATGTTATGTTGTCACCTGTTCGCTTTATGTTTGGATTGGTACTGGAATAATTGACTTGATCTACATCAAATAAATTGACCGTAGTTTGATCTATGCTGAACTTCAAACCGCTGTCTTCTGTTATGTATTCGATCCGGTCTTGCGGGTAATCAATATCTATTGGTAAGTAACCTGCTCCACATTTCAAAACTGCATAGATGCTTATCAATTGATATTCTCCCCGCGGCAATTGAATACCTACCAGATCGTTTGGTGCTACATCATGCTCCTCAGTTAAGTACTCAGCAAAGCGATTTACTTTCTCGTTAAACTCGGCATAGCTATAATTGAGGTCTCCTACTTTGAGTGCTACAGCCTCTGGAGTTTCAGCAACCTGCTTTTCGAAGTGCTCTACAATCGAAAGATTCGGATAGGTAACTTTCTGAGCTTCTCCCAAACGTAAAATCGCCCCTTTTTGCTCTGGCAATAAATAATCTACCTTATGAAGTTGCTCGGTTGGATTCGAGAGAAGGTTTGAAACCAATTCTTTGTAGTGAACCATCAACCCTTCAATCATGTCTTGACAATACACCTCTTCATTGTAGCTCAATCTAAAATATAAGTAGTCTCCATATTCCTGGAATGTGATGTCCAAATCGAACTTCGCAAAGATATCTCCCTTATCATTTATCTTTTCTATTTCTAGATCTGAAAGTATCACGCCAGGAGTATTTTCGCCTGCATTTTGCAGCGTCAAAATCACGTCAAAAATTGGATTTCTCTTGGTATTTTTCTTCAGGTTTAGATTATCCACCAATTGGTCGAATGGATAGACCTGATGCTTGTACGCTTCCAATGTTGTTTGTTTAACACGATCGTAGAAAGAGGTGAAATCTTCCTGCTGGTTAATCGAATTTCGAAGTACCAATACGTTAATGTAAAACCCTATTTGATCTTCCAAATCCATGTGATCTCGACCAGCCACGGGAGTTCCCATAACTATATCTGACAAGCCCGTATATCTACTCAATAGAACATTCCAGGTAGCAAGTAACGATATAAACAAGCTTCCTCCATGATCTTTACTAAACTTCAACAACGCTGCCTTGGAGGGTGCATCCATAAAGGTCTCCAGCGTTCTACCTCGTCGGTTATTTTTCTCTGAACGGGGCGTTGAAGCAGGCAAATCAATTTCGGGCAAATCTCCTGATAGTTGATTCAACCAATATTCCTTATGATCACCAAACCCCTCCTTATTAAGTTGTGACAGCTGCCAGGCTGCATAATCCTTATATTGTATCCTTAAGGGAGATAGCTTTGGTTCCTCATTATTTATGAAAGCTTCGTAATAACTTATAACATCTTTCACCAGAACATCCATGGACCAACCGTCAGAAATGATGTGGTGCATATTGAAGTAGAACACAAAATGTTGATCAGCTACTTGAAGCAGCGTTGCTCTGATTAAAGGACCGTTTTCTAAATCAAATGGTCTTAGCGAATCGGACTGAATATACTCTTTGGCCTTTTGTCGCTCATCTGGCTCCCCTCTGTAATCAAAGAAGTTAAGGGTAAAATTCAATTCCTCTGGGGTCAATATCCACTGGCGCACCTCATCATCATCCCCTGTTTTAAATACCGTTCTAAGAATTTCATGACGCTCAATCGTCGCTTCAATAGCTTTTTTAAAGGCATCAACATCGTATGCCGAGTTAAGTTCAATTTGGGAAGGCATGTTATATGCCACTGAACCTTCTTCGAACTGACTAAGTACCCAAA
>JBNKGN010000447.1:0-2325 GCA_050289845.1 Crocinitomicaceae bacterium
CATTGTGCGGGATGACTCCAGCTCCTGGTGAACTTTGAACACGATCGAGTTCCAAAATATTGGCTGGGTCACTAATGTCGTATGTACCGATATACCCACCAGACACCTCATCTGTGGTAAAAGCATAATTTCCTGCCATTGTCCAAATATTGTGTGTAAACGTGGAAGGCGTGTTGTGGGTTCCAAGCAACGCAGGATTCGCGGGATCTGTAATATCAACAACGCTAAAAAAACCATCGCTAATATGTCCTAAGTACATGGTATCGTTTTCTGCATAGCCATCATGTACATACCAATCATCAAAAACACCCACTTCAACAGGGTTCATTGGATCAGTTGCAACATCAAGAATAATCACTCCACCATTTCCTCTGTTCGCACCAAAAATAAACGCATATCCACTATCATCTGCATATAAATTATGCGCCGATTGCCATTCTTGCCCTAGAGGTCCCGTGTAATAACTTGTCGTAAGTGCAGTTGATCCAGGCAGCGGTGACAAATCAATGATTAATAAGCCATTCAAGGCCTCTGTGGTTACATACGCATAATCACCGACCGTTTTGATGTCCCGCCAAATGGACTCCATTCCAGGTTCGTAAAATACTTCCACGGGATTTGCTGGATCAGAAATATCGACCACACTTGTGCCTTTCGTTCCGCCGACCAATGCATATTCATTCCCGAGTTCATCAGTATAGCCCCAAATATCGTTCAGCCCCTGATTGTGCATCGTATTCAAATCGAGATGTCCGATAGAATCGAGATTCAATTGACCGAAGTTAGCGAGCGCGAAAAAGCAGCAAATCGCTGTGAGTAGAAGATTTTTCATAAGAATTATATAACGAATGCTTAAAGATACGAAGAACTCGAGGGATTATAAAAAGAAAATAGCGGCGAGAATAAAAATGAGAATGATGACCAAATACTGCCAAACATCCACAAAGTAGGGAGAATACTTTTTAAATGCTTCTTTTAAGTTCATCCTACAAATGTACAACAATCGATTCAACGGTGCGAAGTATTTATTTTCTGGAAGCATCAAAACCCTAAAAAAAATTGCTTTTTCATTTCAATTTTCAATGTTTCATTTCACTTGCAAATAGCGCAGAGATTTACTACTTTTGTGCGCGCTAAAAATTGAAATTATGTCGAAAGATTCCATCACTGAAACCGTTGCTAACGTTGATTTCGAAGCCTTCAAAACGCAAGTTTTGGATGACTTTAAATTGGCCAGTCTTTCACGAGAAGCCTCCTTATTGGGTCGTCGTGAAGTATTAACGGGGAAGGCAAAATTTGGAATTTTCGGTGACGGAAAGGAATTGGCACAGATTGCGCTTGCGAAGCAATTTCAAGACGGTGATTTCCGCTCTGGATATTACCGAGATCAAACAATCATGCTGGCTATCGACCAACTGACCATCGAACAATATTTCGCTGGTTTGTATGCACATACAGATGTGGAGGTAGAACCACAATCGGCTGGACGTCAAATGGGTGGACACTACTCTACACGCAATTTGGACAGCAATGGCGAATGGAAAAATTTGATGGAGCAAAAGAACAGCTCGGCAGATATTTCTCCAACAGCGGGACAAATGCCACGTCTCCTTGGCTTGGCGTATGCATCCAAAGTATACCGTGAGCATGCTGAATTGAAACAATTGGAAGCATTCAAGAAATTCACGAATGGAGGTAATGAAGTTGCCTTTGGTACTATCGGCGATGCATCTACCTCAGAAGGACCTTTCTGGGAGACCATCAATGCCGCGGGCGTACTTCAAGTTCCTATGGTGATGTCTGTTTGGGATGATGGTTATGGCATTTCTGTTTCAAGAGAACATCAAACTACAAAAGACAGTATTTCAGAAGCACTCGCAGGAATGCAGCGCACGAAAGACAAACCAGGATATGAAATTCTTATCACGAAAGGCTGGGACTACGCACATTTGTGTGAGACTTATGAAAAGGCCGTAAAAATTGCACGTGAAGAACACGTTCCTGTTTTGGTGCACGTGAAAGAAGTCAATCAGCCACAAGGACATTCAACGAGTGGATCGCATGAGCGTTACAAATCGGAGGAACGTTTGAAGTGGGAAGAAGAATTTGATTGCATTAACAAGTTCAAAGAATGGATTTTGAATTTTGACGCGGACGGACTTTCTCTTGCAACTGCAGAAGAACTTGAAGCAATCCAAAAGGAAGCGAAGAAAAACGTACGCGATGCGAAAAATGCTGCCTGGAAAGCGTTCACGGATGTGATTAAAAAAGATGCGACAGAAGCGATTGCTTTAATAAAAGCAGCGGCAGAAGGCAGTGCCAACC
>JBNKGN010000448.1:0-2313 GCA_050289845.1 Crocinitomicaceae bacterium
AGAATTAGAATATGCATATCTATTATTAGAACGGAAGTTTCACAGCGTCTTCAATTCTTTCATTGTACCCCTTTCCGTCGAGCTTGCGAGAGGGATTGTGGTAAAATATTCTATAGTTTTTTTTAAAACCACAAAGACACAAATGACGCAAGCGTCAATCACTAGAAAATGGGGTGGTGAGAATTAGAATGTGCATATCTATTATTAGAACGGAAGTTTCATTGCCTCTTTATTCCTTCATTGTGTCCGTTGAGCTTGCGAGAGGGATTGTGGTAAAATATTCTATTATTTTTTTTTAACCACAAAGACACAATTGACGCAAGCGTCAATCACTAAGAAATGGGATAACGAGAATTAGAATGGAGTTGCGACTCTTTTTTTAATGTCGAAATTCTAATTTTTAATTTTTCTTCCGCTAATACCTTCCACTACTCCCTGTTGGCTGAACTCCAACGTGCGAATTGGGAATGGAATATTGATTCCGTTTTGATCAAACGCTTTCTTAATGGCAATAATGGCTTTACCTCGTGATGTCAGGAAGTTCTTCTCCCCTGTTTCGGCGATCCAATAACGCAAGGTAAAATTGATCGCGCTTTCCCCAAACTCGGTAAACATAAACTCCACCTCGCGATCTTTCAATCGTTCGATTTCACGCTCTATTGTTTCGACGGCGATACGTTGCACTTCTTCCAGGTCTGACTTGTAGCCGACACCGCAATTGACATCCACCCGACGCATGTGCGAAAAGCTATAATTTACAATGGAATTCTGTACCACAGCCTTATTGGGTAAAATAACATCTTCTCCTGTCAATGATTGAATAATGGTCGTTCGCAAGGTAATCCGCTTCACATAGCCGTAATGATCGTTTGTTTTGATTAAATCGCCAAGTTTAAACGGTACATCACGCACAGAAAGTAAGACCCCTGAAATGACATTGAGCAACGGATCTTGAAAAGCAAGTCCCACGGCCAACCCAACAACTCCTGCTCCAGCCAGAAGTGAAGTCACTGTTTTGTCCAAATTGAGAATTCCCAGTGCGACAAAAAGTCCTACAATGACGAGGGTAAATGTGATTAAATTGGCCATCAAACGCACGACAGCCTGATTCTCCGAAAAACGTAAAATCACCTTCGCGAGCATTTTTCTTAAAAAACGTGCGAGAAATACGAACACCACCATCACCAAAATGGCAACAGCAAGATTGGGCAACATCAACAGAAAACCCTCAAACCATCCGTAAATTTTATCCCATAGGGATGCCAAAACCTCTTTCATATTAATTTTCCTTCGTGTGTTGATCCATTAAAATCCGTACTGACTTAAAGCGTTCCGAATGACTCAAAACAATTTTTAATGCTGCAATCAAAGGTACGGCAATTATCATTGCGAGAATCCCTCCGATACCTGCGAGAATCACCAATCCAATTATGATCACTAGTGGGTTCAAGTTCACATTCTTTCCGACAATAAGTGGTGTCAAAACATTTCCTTCCAAAATCTGAACGACCACGTATAATGCGATTACTATAAGGCTGTACCACCAATGCTCCATCGTTAACAAAGCAATCGTTGAAGGAAGTAAGGCTCCGAGAATTGCACCAATGTAGGGAACGATGATTAGAATCGCCGTTAAAACGCCAAGCATCAGTGCATAAGGAACGCCTATTACCCACAATCCAACGCTGTATAGTACCGCAACAATTGTAATTACCACTACTAATCCCGCCAAATAGGATTGAATCATCGATGCAATTTCCTCGATAATTTTGCTCCCTCCTCTTTGTTTTTTTCGATCGTATGCCTCTTCTAGAAAAAGGCGAAAACGTTTGCGATAGGTCAGAAATAGCAATGCGTAAATTGGCACCAACGACATGAAAGTTAAAGTAGATTGCACCATTGATAATGTCTTACTGATGGCACTTCCTGAAGTTGAAATCAACTTTTCGGAAATCATATTGTAGGTTTGTCCGTCTTTGGGAATTGTAGTACCAGTCCGTTCCATAAACCATGTACCAAATTCTTCGACAAATTCCAGACGTTTGGTTGCGGAAATCGCGTTTAAATCGTCAATTAAATAATAGCCCTGAAAGCCAATAAAAAGTAGCATAAAAATGACCAAAGAAGTGGCCAATAAAACCATGATCGCAGCGGCAACAAACCGAGGAAGCCCAACGCGTTCCAACCATCGAACAGGTCCAAGTAACGAAAGGCTGAAAAGCAATGCAAATAGTAAAGGGAAAATTATATTTCCAGCGAAATAAAGAAGTGCGATAAAAATAACGGAGAGTACGGCAATTTTGTACGTGCTAT
>JBNKGN010000449.1:0-2304 GCA_050289845.1 Crocinitomicaceae bacterium
ATCATTTTACCGTATTTCTCAAAAGATGTTTTGATCTCTTTAGACAGCACAGTCATCACCTGGTCGTAATCGCCTTGAAGGTGAGTGCTCGTAGCGTTTACTTTCGTTTTAATACCAGATGCCTGGCAACGTTCGATAAAATCCAAAATGATCGGTTCGTAGTCCGCGTTTAAAGGATAGTTGCTGATTTCAATGGTTGTTTTCATGCGCTAAATGTACGAATAGCAACCGCATCTTTCGACCCTGTAAAGGTGAATTATTTTTCATCTTCTTCTGTCGGCGTAGGAAGTGGAGCGTCACGCAATTCAATGAACGACTGAATTTTCTCATTTTCGATCAACACGTGCAAATTGTAGTAGACGATTTTCCACTCGCCTTTAATTTTCTGAGCAATCCCAGTACCCCGGCAACCACGCATCCACGTATCCAAATCCTCATCAAACCAGGCAGTTTTCCCATTTTTGGAAAAATTCCATTTCCGCTGGGAAGGTTTAAAATCCCAGGCTCCTCCCCGATCAAAATACGGTTTGCAGAATGCCATGAATTCGGTTTTCGTCCATCGCTCGTCAGGTGCCGTTCCCAAAAACACAAAATCATCGGAGGTGACATCAAAATACCCGTTAAAATTTGCTTGTGCGGCAGCGATGTGCCATTCGTTAATCAACACATCCAATTCTTCCGTTGGATCGGACTTCGTCACCGACAATAAGATCGGCAGTGCTATTAAAAGTATTCCCAGTTTTTTCATACGCAAAAAAAAGTCCCGACACAGAACTGTCGGGACCTAAAACTAGTGTTTATTTTTAAATCATTTTTTCTCTTGCTCAAGACAGTATTTCACTGCGTCTTTCAAGTTGATCACACCTCCAGTAACAGAAAGGTTACCAAAATCGATCATGTCTGATTTCAATTCCTCGTCATGGCTTTCACCACCTGGCTTCACTTGCAATTCACCACGGTAAGAAGTTGCGGTCATCAACAAAACATCTTTAATCTCTTTCATTGACATTTCAGGGAAGTACGATTTCAAGAATGCTGCAGCTCCCGTTACCATTGGACAAGCCATAGAAGTTCCTTGCAACTCTTGGTAGTCACTTTGAGGAACAGTGTTCAAGATTTCCATTCCTGGTGCAAAAACATCCACTCCTTGTGTTGCATAATTCGAGAAGGGCGCCGCTAAAGCATCCTCTTTCAAATAACGTGTGCTTGCTCCAATTGTCAAGAAGTGATCCAATTTCGTTTGTTGAAAATCATACATTGACGTTGGGAAATTTGGTTCCGTATCAACGTTTTTGTTATCGTTTCCTGCAGCGTGCACCAAAAGAACACCTTTAGAATCTGCATATTTAAATGCTTCGAACACTTCTTTTGCGTGCGGTGAATACGCTTTTCCGAAAGACATATTGATGACCATAGCACCATTGTCAACCGCATAGCGAATAGCCAAAGCGATATCTTTATCGAACTCATCTCCATTTGGTACAGCACGCAACGACATCAATTGAATATCATTTGCAACACCATCGTATCCAATTTCGTTTCCGCGAACAGCACCAACAATTCCACCAACGTGTGTTCCATGCAAAGCATCAGGACCTTCAACGTCGTTGTTTCCGTAATTTACATCAGAAAAATCGTCTGGATTGTCTCCGACTATGCTACGTCCGTCGAAATCAGGATTGTAGTGCACATTGTAAACTGTCTCGTAGTAATCAAAGGCACCTTGCAAACGTGCTTTTTGCTCTGGAGAAGCAGAAGACATACGTTGTTTGATAATCGCCAAAATTTGTTGTGCTTCAGCACGTGTTGACTCTACTTCTTCTTTTACTTCCAAATAGAGTGCATATTCTTCAGCATCTGCGTCCGAACCAATTGTTACTGGTGTCGTACCGTATTTTTTGTGCAATTTCGCATAAATACGCGTTACTTCTAATCGGATGTCGTTTGCGTTTTCACCATTTGCATTTCCTAAGAAATTCCAACCGTGAACATCATCGATATATCCGTTATTATCATCGTCGATACCATTTCCTGGGATTTCATCCGCATTGGTCCAGATTTTACCTTGCAAATCCTCGTGTTCGATATCAATTCCAGAATCAATAATCGCAACAACTACTGTTGTCGAAGAATGGTTTTTTAGCATTTTGTATGCTTTCTCTGTTTCCATTCCTGCTCCTCCACCGTTGTACCAGTTAGGAATTGCTTTCAAGCGTTTCTCTTCCGCTTTCTGTGCTTTGACCTCCTCTTTCGACTGTGCGAAGATCACATTTGAAATACCAAAAGCGAAAATGGCCAATGATA
>JBNKGN010000450.1:0-2294 GCA_050289845.1 Crocinitomicaceae bacterium
AGTGTTGCCATAGAGCATTCAGAAGAAGATCGACACCTTTCATATCCGACCATAGAAATCCTCGAAGCATCTGTGCCATTTGATACGTGGTCTTCCAGAAATTAAGGCAATAAAAAAGCCCTTCCCACAAATTGCGAGAAGGACTTAATATTCATGCGAAAAACTAGCGTTTCTCTATCTTTTGTTGTGATACTCGTCCGTTTTGGTCCACAATATGCATCAGGTAAATTCCTGATTTCAAAGCGTCCAATTGGATGTTGTTCCCAGGGTTTATCTCATGATGTACAAGTACACCAGAGACATCGTAAACATCAATGGATTCGAT
This sequence comes from Crocinitomicaceae bacterium, assembly GCA_050289845.1. Classification (GTDB taxonomy): domain Bacteria; phylum Bacteroidota; class Bacteroidia; order Flavobacteriales_D; family Crocinitomicaceae; genus UBA4466. The sequence continues at coordinate 326 of JBNKGN010000450.1, forward strand.
CGCTGTTTCCGAAACAATTGTTACGGCTTTATCAAACGGGTTCGGTGCAACAGATGCAGTGTTGTCCAGCTCATCAATTCCAGCGTTGAACTCCGTGTTTTCGTAGAACGCAAGATTTCCGTAGTACATGGATGATAGTACATCGTAGTCACCGTCTGCGTCAATATCCACTAAGGCAGAGAATGAAACTTGAGACGCCGCAGTCAAACCAAATGGATTTGCTTGTGCCGCTGCAAAAGCAGGTGCACTTGCAGTTCCTGTATTTTCGTAGTATTTGAAGTTACCGTAGTACTCATTTACCAACAAATCCATGTCACCATCACCGTCTAAATCAGCGAATGTAGGATAGGAAAAGTTAGCAGCTGCAGACAATCCGAATGGATTGACTTGTACTGCCGCAAAAGCAGGAGCACTTGCAGTTCCTGTATTTTCGAAATAATTTAGGTTTCCGTAATATTCTCCAGCCAACACATCAAAATCACCATCGTTGTCCAAATCTACTGTTGTAAGGAGCGCGTAGTAATAAGATCCTGTTAACCCAAAAGCATTCACTTGACCAGGCGTGCTAAATATTGGACTTGTTGCTGTTCCCGTATTTTCGTAATAATCAATAGATCCGTAATAGCCGCCCATCAACATATCCAGATCACCATCGTTATCGAAATCAGCCATACAAATTCCACCAACGTAGCTCGTTGAATCAGATGTAAAACCAAACGGGTTTATCACTGGTGCCGAAAATGTTTGCGCATACGAAGCTGTTGAAAGCCCGAACAATACTGCAAAAGCACCGAGTTTTTGAACCAATTGTTTCTTGGATAAAATCCCACGAAGTTGGTGTAAAACCGTAGCAATTTTCAATCGGATTTTTTCCACCTGTGCTTTGGGCTGACGCTCAAGCATTGCTTGTTTCATGACTTTCACCAAACGGTCAAGCTGCCGCAGTTTTCGTGAGTGAGTAGAGTGTTTCATAAGATATGTGTTTTAGTGTATTACGATTGTTTGGCCCAAAAGGTTGAGTCTGGGATCATTATACCAAGTTTGTACTCGGGTTTTAGCGTATTTAAAATATTCGGACGCATTTTATCTGCCATCACGTGTACGTCATATATTTCGTCCAAAGAGCTTTGATATGTTATTTTTCCAGCGACACTTGCTGTCGGTAAATGAACAATCACAATGCCTGCTTCGTTTGCTTTATCTGCAAAGTCTAATTGGGCGAAGGTAGACGAGTTTTTCCGCAATTTCGAAAGCCCAATAAATAGGTAATCTTTGTGTAGATCCATTCCGCGTACAAATCCATCCAATTTCAAAATCGTTTCGTAGGTGCCTTTATTGGGATCCACTTTAATCAATTCTCCTGTGGCGGAAAGCAAACTGTAGAGTTCGCCGTTATAAATTCTTGGTGTATGCGGCATTGCCAACCCCTCAACAATTACTTCGTTGGTGGTCACGTCCATAATCAAACCAGTTTGCGTAACGTTAGGACGCCAACTTTGACGGGAATTCCCAGTACCAAAAGCGGTAACGTATTTAGGTAAACCATTTTCCATTGCCATTCCGTTCAAATGACAACGATCTTCCGAAACGATGGCATCAATAAACCACGGTTTCCAATACGGAGTGAAATTGTAATCGTCATCCAAAGCAATAATACACGAAAACAAGGTGTTTACGGCAAACAATTGATTGTTCACGCCGTAATTCAAGTCGTGCACGTCTATTTGTCCTGTATGATACGTCAAACGGGGCATGTAAAGCGAATCGTATCTGTTCGGTGCCGGAGGGTAATGTGCCGCAAGGTTTGTTGAATTCGAAAATGTAATGACACTGTCGCGGCACGCAATAGCAAGCTTGTCTTTTTCTGCATCGTGCGCAATTCCCATAGGTTTGTCAAAGGTTCTTGGCAGTTGCGTAAGTGTATTTTCGTCTTTCGCAGCGATAATGACTAGTTTTCCCGCTTGGTATG
>JBNKGN010000451.1:0-2264 GCA_050289845.1 Crocinitomicaceae bacterium
TGAACCGACAATTTTGACAACAAATTCTGTGGTAACGGATGCTTCTTGTTTTGGCGTTTGTGATGGACAAGTTCAAGTGACACCAAATGGAGGAACCCCAGGCTATTCGTATACTTGGGGAGCAGGAGTAACAGGAACTCAAAATGGTCAGGGAACCGCTATTTGCGCGGGGGCGTATGATGTGACGGTTACCGATGCCAACGGTTGTGTTGCTGTGGAATCATTTATCGTAAATGAACCTGCGAATATCGAGCCTGCCTTCCAGGGAGACACGCTTTCAGGATGTCGTCCGCACACGGTTGATTTTGTCAATACCACGGCAAGCAATAATATTTTTACCACTACAGTTGATTTTGGTGATGGCACAAGCCAGGTGGTAAATGGTGGTCAAGGATTTGAGCATACGTATGAATATCCAGGTGTTTACGATGTAAGTGTCACGATTGTAACGAACGATGGCTGTGTGTATTCGGTGACGTACGACGATTACATTAGCGTCTTCGAAAATCCAAACGCAAACTTTACCATCAATCCGAACAACATCTCTTCGTTGGAAGGACAAACTTCATTGATTAATTCAAGTTCGAACGATGTGACCAACTGGAATTGGGTAATTCCCGACGGAAATCCCGCGACTTCAACCAATGAGGATGTTTCTCCAGTGCAATTCCCGATTGGGACGGTAGGGGAGTATCCAATTACGTTGTACGTGACAACTGCGAATGGTTGCGTTGATTCCATCACCTATTACGTTTCTGTTGTGAGTGAAGTGTTGTTGTTCGCTCCAAATACCTTTACACCAGATGGTGATGAGTTCAATCAGAATTGGGAAGTGTACATCTCTGGAATCGACATTTTTGACTTCGAATTGCGTATCTACAATCGCTGGGGAGAAACGGTTTGGGAAAGCCATGATCCTTCGATCGGTTGGGACGGGACCTATTCAAATAGCGGACGACTGGTACAAGATGGAACGTATACGTGGACAATCACTTGCGCGGATCAATTCAATGACGACAAGTACACGTTCAATGGGCATGTTACCATAATAAAGTAACACGAAAATCTGACACAAAAGATGGTACGATTTCGGAGCGTCTGCTTGTTTGAAGGAATGCCTTGAATGGATTTCCAATGCAGACCATTAAGTGACGTGACGTTCTTGTTGTAGCTTATTCTTTTTTTCTTGTTGGATTGTTTTTTACAAAAGCGCCCCAATCCGAGGATTTTGATTTGTTGTGTTCACCAACACCTTTCGAAAAATGATGACAAAGCGCAACGGCCAATCCATCGGTAGCATCGAGATACTTCGGCATTTCCGTGAACTTTAAAACTTTTTGTAGCATCGCTGCTACTTGTTCTTTGGAGGCTGCTCCAGATCCTGTAATTGATTGCTTGATTCTTCTCGGAGCATATTCCTCAAACGGCAGATTGTGTGACAGCGCTGCTGCAATGGCAACTCCTTGTGCCCGACCTAATTTCAGCATTGACTGAACATTTTTTCCGAAGAACGGCGCTTCAATGGCCATCTCATCTGGTTTAAATTCGCGAATGAGTCCATCAATGCGCTCGAAAATTCGCTTGAGTTTGTCGGGGTGATTGCTGATTTTACTCAAATGAATCACGCCAAAATTGATCATGGAAATTTGTTTCCCCTTTATATGAATTAACCCATATCCCATCACCGTTGTACCAGGATCAATTCCCAGAATTATTTTATCTTCAAGCATTAATTCGTCTTCGTTGCTTAAAACTAAAAAAAATCGAAAGAATGCCTTCCTTTTTGTGAAGCTCATTCTGTTTGCAGGGGTACTCTTCTTGTTGTATTCGCAAATTACGCAATTCGATGAATCCGCGTGGCAATCTTTTCATTTGGAACATCCGCTGTCTTTGATGGTCACAGTTGTATTGGTTTTGCCGAATATCTGGTTGGCATATCGAAAGTGGACAGTGACATTAACTACCATCGAGGTGAAGACGGAGAAGCAGATCCGGGTCCAATCGTTTTTTGCGGGTGTCGTCACTGGTTTATTGACGCCTAATATGATCGGGAATTTTCTAGGGCGATTCTATTACTTTGATAAAGAGCATCGAGGCGTCATTACCGCATTTACCATGCTTTCCAATTTTGGGCAGTTTCTCGCGAGCATTACTTTCGGTACTATTTCTGTGTTGTGGTTGGGTACGTTGATCGTTTGGAAAGAAATGCACCAACTTCTGTACGCAATTCTTTTCGTGATTGTCATTAGTTATCTTGTGTATTT
>JBNKGN010000452.1:0-2259 GCA_050289845.1 Crocinitomicaceae bacterium
TACCAATTGTCAATCTAAAAAATCGAACAGAACGACTCGGCGGAGCGGCAAATGTGGCTTTAAATCTTCTAGCCATGGGCGCTACACCAATTCTAACGAGTGTTGTGGGGACAGATGAAGGAGGAGATCAGTTTTTAGCTCTGATGAAAGGTCGGGGAATGGACATTTCAGGTATCGAACGCAGCTCCAACAGAAAAACAACCGTCAAAACGCGGGTTATTGGCAATCAACAGCAATTGTTGCGTGTGGACGATGAAATTATCGCTCCGTTGAATGCCTCGGAAGAAGCTCAGATTATTGAGAATGTACACCAACGAATCGATCAGATTGACGCCATTATTTTTGAAGATTACAACAAAGGCGTACTCACGAAACAAGTAATTACTGCGTTGATCGAGCTTGCCAATAAACACGGAGTGATCACAACAGTCGATCCGAAGAAAGACCACTTTTTTGAATACCGAAATGTGACCATGTTCAAACCGAATTTGAAAGAATTGAAGGAAGGTCTGAACGTTGATTTTCAAATTGCAACGGAAAAGCAGCAATTTGAAGCGGCCATCGAAGCACTCAATACGCGCTTGAATAATTCCATCAGTTTTGTGACCTTGAGTGAGCACGGAGTGTTTATTCAAGATGCGGCAGACAAACATTATCTTCAGGCACATATTCGCAATATTTCTGACGTTAGCGGAGCTGGTGACACTGTGATTTCTGTTGCAACGCTTTGTTTGGTAGCTGGACTGCCTTTGAGAACGGTGGCAGCATGGGCCAATTTGGCTGGAGGTTTGGTGTGCGAACGCAGTGGCGTGGTGCCGATTGACAAGGAACAATTGAAAGCCGAAGTAGCGAAATTAGAAAGCGAATGAGCATACGCGACATAAGAGAGCGGGTCAATTTGTTGATCTATGACTCCAAACCGAAAGTGTTGGCGGCATTGTCGTTTCTCAATATTCTCGTTTCTCTTACCGCAATTTGTGTATTGATCTACAACTACGGGTTCAAAATTACGCCCGAAACAGAAGCGGTGTGTTTCTCTATTATCCAATCCAGTTTTGGATTCTATATCGCGCGCTTTCTCATCAAACTTTTTTACGATTTTAATCCAGGACAGTTTATCCGTGACAACTTGTTCGAAGCGATAATGATCGGACTCCTGTTAATAGAGGGGATTGCCTACAACTTCTTCGGAAGGATGATCTTAGAGCCTGTCTTTGAGTCGATTGGTTTTGATCAATTTGGGACGTTCTCGACGATTTTTGTTCAGCTTTACATCTTTGTAATTATCCTGAACAACCTCTTCAAACAGCGCAATTTTAAGCCCTGGATGAAGATTCACCCAGGATGGTTGTTTACCATTTCGATTTCTTTGATGACCTTGATCGGCGGCTTATTACTTATGTTGCCAGAAATGTCGACAGTTGAAGGTGGTTTGCCGTTCACGGATTCATTGTTTCTTTCAATGTCTTCTGTGAGTGTAACAGGACTTTCAACCGTGGATTTGGCGAATGCCTTGACGTTCAAAGGACAAATGATCGTTTTGATATTGATCAAATTGGGAGGGTTGAATACAATCGCATTTGGAGCTTTGATGTTGGTCGTAGCGAAGTTCGGTGTAGGCATTAAGTATCACGAGGTTATTGAAGATTTTGTCAACAGAGATTCAATTCTGAAAGCGCAATCAATGCTCGCGAAAATCGTGATTTGGGCCACCGCTTTTGAAGTGATCGGAATTGCATTATTGTTCATTGGCTTTGGGAATGAAGGCGTATTTGCCGATCCTGGAGAACGCTTGTTTCAATCGATTTTTCATGGGATTTCTGGATTTAATAACGCCGGACTTTCAACGCTTGAAGGTGGTTTGATGCACCCAGATGTGATTAGTAATACTTTTGTGCATACCGTTATTTTCGTCTTGTTCTTCCTCGGAGGTTTCGGGATGATTTACGTCTTTGATATTTTCGAAATAAGCCGACTTCGTGAACGTATGCGAAAGCCATGGAAATCGTTCGAATTTGGAACGAAAATCTCTTTGTATTTCACTTTGGGATTGTTACTCGTTGGAGCGCTGATCTTTATCCTTTTTGAATGGGATTCGAGTCTGGCGAATAAAAGTTCATTGGACATGGTCGTTACTGCATTGTTTGAATCCATGACCACGCGTAATGCTGGTTTCAACGTGGTAGATACTGCTGCGCTGAGTATGCCGGTTTTGATAATATTCCTCTTTTTAATGTTTATCGGGGCATCTTCGGGATC
>JBNKGN010000453.1:0-2245 GCA_050289845.1 Crocinitomicaceae bacterium
CCTACAATCAAGGCTACTTGAAAGGCCACACTGTAAACCCCGTTCGCATCAAGTCCCATCTCATTTGTGATGACCATCTTGTCTGAAAAACTTAATATAGTGCCTCCTAACGCATGCGGAATCAATGGGGCGCCATATTTCAAAATATGCTGAATATGCTCTTTGTCCCAATTGAGGCGAAATCCGCCGTTTCGTTGTAAGATATAAAAGACAGGGAGCACAAAAATTAACGTTGACAAGAGAATTCCGATCACACGTCCTTCGTAATTCATTCCAAAGCCTAGAATAAACACAAATGTCAACCCTATTTCCACCAGAGTTCTCGCAACCTTAAAACCACTAAAATACCATACTTTTTCTTCCAGTCGCCACTTGGTCAATAGCACTTCAGAAAGACCGAAAATAAAGCAATACGCACCAATCATACGTATATACAAAACATCAATTCCGGTTTTATCCTGCACGAAAGATTCGAACACGAACAAGAGCAAACTACTCATTATCGCCAAGACGAATTGCAAACTAATTCCCGAGCCAATGTAAGCGGCAATTGCCACGTCCTTTTTGTAGTACTGACGAGAATACGCCGCGGCAAAATTAATTCCGAACAAAGGCATTGTAAGCGCTAGAAGCCCAGTAAAATTAGAGAGAACACCGTAATCATCCTTCTCTAAATAATGGGTAAGGAAAGGCAATAAGATAAAAGGTAAAGCTGTACTGAACAAATTGCTCAGCGTGTATACAATTACCGATTTCCTAAGACTTACACTCATGACATCAAATATGTTTCGATGAAGTGATTGAGATGCTCAGAATAATTTGCCTGAATATTCGCATCGTTGCTTGCCTGAATAACTGTTGGATCTATTTTAAGGTCAGTAATGTCTCTTAGAGCCATTTTTAGATCGTCTACCGTGTCGCAAAAGTAATTGACAGATCCAGCCGCTAGTTTTTCGGAATAATATTCCTGAGCCTTGTTATTCAAATTGAACAACACGTTGCAACGTCCTAAACTAGGGGCTTCCAATGCGCAAGACGAATAAGCCGTGAGATGAAGATCGCTTGACAAAATCAACTGATAGACATCCTTTTCTTCTTCAAATTGCCAATTGTCAGGAAACGTAAATCGGGAAGTATAAAATTCACGGTCCAATCGTCTTCTTTTGAAATAAAAGGTCGTTTCTGGACAAGCTTCCGCTAGAGCTATAAATGATTCCATCGCTTTAACACCAGTTTCACAATCCTGCCCTGAAATGGCAACACTATTCGGACGCTTTGTTATGGTTTTGTTGAGATAATGTTGAATCACATAGCTCCCAACCGCTGTGGGATGGATAAATCGAGCAAGTTTTCCTGTAGCGATAAATGCCTCGTCTGCTTTTCCAAAAGTCAAGAGGAAATCGGGAAATTGATTTTGTTTTGGATCGTAGGTATAAGTGTAACCATAGTGTTGAGAATTGATCACTCCGTGCTGCACTTCCACTACTTTTATTTTCAACTCCTTACAAGCTAAAATCAATCCGAAATTGGTGTAAGAGACGGATAAAAACACACATTCCAGACCTCGCTGTTTTTTCAAATAACGGAGCATCACGTGGTATTGAGCCAGTTGCCTGCGAACGATGCCTTCAACATCAATTTTTAAGCTGTTTTGCTCTAGAAACTGCCGAATAGGATCCAGCCCGTTGATCTTTAGCTCTCGAATTTTCAATTTTCCGTAGACCAATTCTTGCATATAAAGAGAGGCCCGAGATGCCACTTTCGCATTGGCGTAATCATTCAAGGGAAAGAAATTGGAGGGCATTTTTGCTTCTATCGTCTTTGCTTCTTGCAATTTTTTGTGTGCCGTAATCTCTTCGAATAATTTGTCGACAACAGAACCGTCTAATTGTCTTCTTTCGAGAGAATTACTAAAAACAATTGTCTTGGCGGGAGATTTCAGATAGCGATAGCCCGAGAAAAGTTGCTTTATCTGAAATTTAATGCTCTTATTCCCTGAATTCACCGAATTCCCCCGCTGAATTGCACTAAAAATAGCTGGTTTTAGCCATGGATAGATTTCAAACGACTGTCCATTTACATCGACGGTCACCGAATTTGGATCAAAGGATGACTCAAATTCACTTATGATCTGAAATACCGGCTTCATAATTTCGATTCGCAATTCGGGCGCTGAACAAAAGTACAGCATAAAAAACAATATCTAGGAATGAAATGTCCCAGAAGATGCCGAATTGCCCCAGTG
>JBNKGN010000454.1:0-2242 GCA_050289845.1 Crocinitomicaceae bacterium
ACTGACGGCTCAGGAAAAGCGGTTTTCTATTTGCGGGTAAATGCCCAATGTGATATTGATATCGATGGAATTGAGGCCTATCAAACATTTAAATTACCCAATCTCGGCGCCGGTGGAGAATATCGTGAGGTCGTGTTTTTTGAAAAGCCAACAATTTCTGAGCAATTCAAAGGAGACACAATTATCCAGCACAACATCAAAGAAGTCTCAGGAACCTCCACGCACGTTTTGTTTACGTTGAATTTGAGAAACTACGACGGTATGCCCTTGCCAGACGAGCCTGTATATGCGAAAGCGGATGCCAGCAATCGCGTGTACGAAGGTGTAACAGATGCAGCAGGAAAATGCACGTTTCTTCTGAAGAAAGGTCAGGATTATTTCATCAATTTGAAATATGAATCGGACATTGCGTACATCGAGTGTCGTCTCAAGAAAGGGTTTGCGCGCTACATGATCACTCGTAGTTACCGTGGATCAGACGAAGTGGAACGCATGCTAGAAGAACGTCATGCGGATGCGCAAGGGTTCATTGTTAATCATGAATCAACCCCTATTCGGGAAGCGGCCAAACCTTCCAACTATTTACAACAAATCGAAGGAGGATATCGTCTGGATTTCGGCGCACATGGTCCCGCAAGTACAGCTACAGTAGTTGGCGACAATTTGTATACTGCGGCGTGTTATTACTGTCCTGAATTTTATTCACTCAATGCCAACACTGGAGCCTACAACTGGGGGATTACGTTAGGGGAATCTGGGATTTCTCCAGCTGTTTATCATGATGGTGTATTGTTAATCAATACCGAATCGTGCACGCTTTACGCTATCGATGCAACAACTGGTGAGTTGCTTTGGAGCAAGTGGTTAGCAGGATATTTGTACACAACACCTTCGGCCGATCGTAACAGCGTCTACGTGGTATACAACAATGGCGGAGACAATCCAACAAAACCTGGCATTGAGCACGTATTGGCAAGCTTTGATTTGCGCACAGGAAAAACGAATTGGATGCAATGGATAGACAACGAGGCAATCGCTTGTCCAGTAGTCTACGAAGATGAAGTACATCTTTCGTCTCAAAAAGGAACCTATTATGTTTTCGATAGAGAGAAAGGGGATTTGAAAAAATCGACTTCCAATATTCATGCAATTTCCTCTCCTACCGTGACGGAGAAAGGTATTTTCTTGACTATCAAAGAGAGTAACAAGGAACAATTGGTGGCGCTTGACCGCAATAGTTTGGATGTAATTCGTCGCTATCAAACGGATTTGGACCCAACGGTTTTAAGTAATGAAACGACTTTGTTCGAATTCGCCAATTTCAATGGATCGCACCCCGTCGTTTATAAAAACGAAAAAGTACTCGTTTTAGACAAATCCATGTTGCGCGTATACGATGCTCAGAACGAACGATTGCTTTGGGAAAAACCCGTGGACGCACATGCCAATCAAGTCCCTATTGTTGTAGAAAATTCCATATTAGTCGCTACGAATGACGGCACGATTAAAAAGTTCGCGCTATCGAACGGCTCCGAACAAACCATTGCTACACGTGAAGAAGGAATCGAAGCGCAACCTGTCGCGCACAAAGGACGATTGATTTTATCCGCCGCGGGAATTATTACAGTGATCAAATCACTCGTTACACCTGATTGGTCGCAGTGGAATAAGGACGCCCAACACAATTTGCTCATCGAATAATTGTACATCAGCCTTTAGGAAGAGACGTTACCCAACGTCTCTTTTTTTATGTTGTCATTTCAAAATCAATGAATTGATCACCGAAGAACAACGCAATAGGCACACTATTTGTTGAGATCACCCCAAACCCAATCCATGCGACTACTCGTTTTATTGCTCTTTGCACAAATTCAAACGATCTCTATTGCACAAACGTGCACCGGATGTACGATGAATATTAATGGAACCACCTCCATAGACGTCAATTTGTACCCTGGTAATACCTTATGCATCCAACCAGGGAGTGTTTTAACTGGTAACATGTACAATCACGGCGGTACCGTTTGCAATCAAGGAACTATTTCTGGTGACTACATTCAATACTCGGGTGTTTTGAATAATTACGATCAATTAAGTGGCAGTTCTACCTGTATTATCAATGAAGGAATCGTCAACAATTATGGCGCCATCAATAGCAGTTTAATGACTGTTCACGGGGCGAATGTCACCATCAACAACGAAGGAGAATTCCAATTGATTGCATTTAATTTGATCGGAGATA
>JBNKGN010000455.1:0-2237 GCA_050289845.1 Crocinitomicaceae bacterium
GATATAGAACAGGCGCGAACGACCATTAAAAAGGATCTTTCCGTCTACGCGAGTGATTTTGAAATTATCGGTGAAGCCAATGGCGTCGTTCAGGGCGCGAAATTATTAAAAGACAAGCACCCCGACATCTTATTTCTCGACATCCAAATGCAGGACGGAAGTGGTTTCGATTTGCTTGACCTATTGCCCGTTATAGATTTCAAAATCATTTTTATCACGGCTTCGGATGCCCATGCAATTAAGGCCTTTCGTTATGCAGCGATTGACTACTTAATGAAACCGATTGATCCCGATGAATTGATGGAAGCGCTAAAGAAATTCCGAGAAACGAACATCGACGAATCGGCGAAATACGCACTACTAAACGATCGGCTTAAAAACCACCAAAAACCCAACGAACGTCTGGCATTGCATTCTCAAGACCGAATTCAAATTGTAGAAATCGAAACGATCATCCGTTGTGAAAGTAGCGTCAATTACACGACCTTCTTTTTCAAAAATGGCGATCAAATTGTGGTTACCCGGACATTAAAAGAGTTCGAAGATTTGTTGACCGATCAGGGATTTTTCCGTGTGCACCAATCGCACCTGGTAAATACACGTCAGATCAAAGAATACGTGAAATCTGACGGGGGGCATCTAACGATGAAAGACGGAACATTGATTCCTGTTTCTGTGCGCAAACGCCCGGAAGTGATGAAAATGTTGGATACCTTGTAAGCCCTAAAACTTGTATTTCTCGAGAATATCGTACGCTTTTTGGACTTCCATAAAACGGTCCTTAGCAATGCGCTGTTGTTCTGACGATTCCGTTGCAAATTTGTCGGGATGGTGCAATTTGGCAAGTTTTCGATAGGCTTTTTTGATTTCATCCATCGACGCATGTTCCGATACGCCCAACACACGAGAACTTAGTTGAATCGCCCGCTGTTCGGATGAAATTGACGTTTTTTGTCGATAAGAAGACTGTTCTTCACGCTTTTGTTGGTACATCGCCAACACGCTATCCAGGTCTTTTTTTGTAAGACCTAGCACTTCATTCAATTCCGTGAGAAGTGCCGTTTCTTTTGCTCCTATACTGCCGTCGATCATGGCTATTCCTGCGAGAAAATACAGCACCTGCATTCGCTTCTCACGTTGAGGGAGGTTGTATTTCAACCATCGCCCCACAACAGAAATTTTTATGGGATTTTTGAGCGAATCGACGAGTGACTCCGAAAAATTGTAAATCGCCTGCGGAAAATACCGATTGAAATACTTGTTCATGTAGACAATCTTCTCACGTCTGTCCTGTCTGTCCGCAATAATAAAACGGGCGCCCAAACTAATATACGCTTCCATCAAACTATCACGATTGTAGGGCATATCAGAAGAAAAGAACCCTTTTTCCCACTGGGTATTTGCACGATTTTTATCAAACCCAAAAAACATGTAGGCAATAATAAGAATGATCCAAAGTGTAAATCCCACCAACGCTCGAAATTAAATTTGGCGCAAAATACAGAATCCTCCGCTAATTTGAATTCAATTTATAAAAGGTATTCATCGAATAGTTTATTCCCTGGCGGCGCATTTATTCTGTGGCTTCTAGAAACGGGCTGTACATCATAATCGCATGATTTTCTACCAATAAGGATTCTGACGATACGCCTAGTGCGTCAGTGGTGATTTTGAAAATTTGATTGTGACGCGTATATCCGCCCCAAACTTGTTGGCTTATGCAATGGTTTTTCTCTTCTACCGAATAACATGTGTTGACTTTTTCAGCCGCAATTAATTCTCCATACAAATAGTCCTTGTCCAACCACAATTGAATTTGAAAAAGGTTCGATGTTTCGTTTCTCACCTGAAGATCGATGTAATTGTATGAAAGGGTGGCTCCAGCGCCAAACGGAACTTTTCGATTCACGTCAGGAAAAACGTCAAATCCGTGCCGATGTCTTTCGATCACAGACAAGGGAGAATGTGCAAAAATCCAAAACAGAAGATTTCCCAATTGGCACAATCCTCCTCCTGTCCCTTTCTCGATTTGCCCTTGTTTTAAAACCAATCCTTCCAAATAACCTTTTGATTTCGTTGGTCTTCCTACTTGTCGCCAAAGTGAAAACATTTCGCCTGGACCTATCACTGTTCTGTTCAATTTCGCTACAGCAATTTCAAGATTGGTTCGCTTGTTTTCTTGCAAGTACATCTCTACATCTTTTAATGGTCTGAGTATCATGGACTGGTGTTTAAAC
>JBNKGN010000456.1:0-2226 GCA_050289845.1 Crocinitomicaceae bacterium
ATGAACCAACGTTTTTTCCATGATTTCCATCCGATTCCTGAAAAGTACAGAATCATAAGTTCCCTTCCACAATAAACAAGAGGTATGTGGAAAAGTTAGCTTCACTCGCTTAATTTATCAGGATATAATGATTTCATGAATTCAATTTTAATACGGATTCGACAATGAATCGCCGTACCAAATTAGCGAAAATGCACCGAATAAAAAAAAGGGACACAAATAAATGCATCCCTCCTTTTCTTAACCTGTAATTGTTAATAATTGATCCGTGCTATTATAAACGCACCTTTTCTTAAAAGGTTTCACTTTTTTAAGCGCTTTTTTTTCAATTTCAACATTTGTATCTGAAAAAGTATTCCGTTCCCATTCAAAATCAGGAAGTTTCTCGTTTACTTTTGACAGTATGAATGATAACTCTTCTGTGTTGGCTTTGGTTCGTTTGATGGATGATCCTGATGAAAACATCTTTTCCCATGTACGCGAAGCCTTAATCGATCGTGGTCCTGAAGTGATTCCCGTGCTGGAATCTTCCTGGGAGCATGAAGATTACGGTTTGCTTTTTCAGGCGCGTATTGAAAACTTGATTCATGAAATTCAGTTCAAAGCAACCAAGGATGCCATCATTGCCTGGAAAGACAATTCGCACAAAGACCTGCTAGAAGGAGCCATTTTGGTAGCGCGTTATCAATACCCGAATTTGGACGAAGCACAGATAAAATCCTTCATCCATACTGTTCGCAAGGACATTTGGCTAGAAATCAACGGTCATCAAACGGCTTATGAAAAAGTGCGCGTTTTTAACAAAGTCTTTTACGGGAAATATGGATTTACAGGGAATTCGAAGGACTTCCACTCGCCGCTGAACTCTTGTATTAACACGGTTATTGAAACGCGAAAAGGAAATCCCCTGAGTTTGTGTGTTTTGTATTCAATCTTGGCGCAATCGTTGGATTTACCGATTTACGGAATCAATCTACCCAATCATTTTGTGCTCGCATATTTAGACGAAGACAACCTGAATCCATACATTAACACAAACAACGAGCACGGCGTATTGTTTTACATCAACGGATTTGCCCGAGGCGGCATTTTCGACGAATTAGAGATCAAAGAATTCCTAAAAGCGTTGAACAAATCAGAATTGCGTGAATATTTCGAACCTTGCTCCAATTCCGCGATCCTGGCACGAATGCTGACCAATCTCATCAATGCATTTCAACAATCAGGAAATGCCGAAAAAGTAAGGGAGCTAATTGAATTGCGTGATCTATTTGATTTTAAACTCTAAATCAAAGGTACGTAACTCATTCACGAATTCATTGTCCAAGCCAACCCGTAAGGTTTTTGCTGGCATCTTTACCTCAATCTTATCCAAAGGATCGTAGACCAAAAACTCCACAGGACAATTTCCTTGATGCTCCATAAAGAGTTTGTTCAGGTCCGTAATCATGCGCTGATCCAATGCTTTTGTCGACACCTTCAATTCCACCTTATTTGCTTTTGTCTCGCGCAAGGTTTGGAGCAAATCGATCGAATGAATGGAAAACTCTAATTCGGAGCGTCTTGGGGGAATCTCTATGCGTCCTTTCAACGCCACAAAAGTTCCTGGATTTAAGAAATGTTTGAATTTAAGGTAATTCTCCCGCCACAAGAACAATTTGTACGAATCGTTGTAGTCCTCTACCATCAAAGTTCCAAAAGGATCCCCTTTCTTGGTAAAACGGTGTTCGGCATCCGAAATAATCCCAGCGATAAGTAAGTCCTTGTTTTTATGTGGTTCCATATTATTGAGCATTCCCACACGTCCATTACAAAACGATTCGATTTCCAACTGAAAATCATCCAATGGGTGCCCTGAAATAAAGATTCCAATAACTTCTTTCTCCTTGTTGAGCGAATAGATGTTCCCCCATTTTTCTGCTTCTGGAATCAACGGTTCGGGCATTTCTTCTCCAGAACCTTCACCAAACATGGAAACTTGCGAGGAATTCTCGCTGTCCTGAAAACCAGACCCATAACGAACCACATTCTCCAGGAACGTTCTTTGATTACGGTCCTCTTTAAAATACTGAGCACGGTGCACTTTTGTAAATCCATCGAAACCACCAGCATACGCCAGACTTTCGAATGCTTTCTTCCCGCACACGCGAAGATTCACACGTTTCGCCAATTCAAAAATATCCGAATAATTGCCGTTTTTCTCGCGCTCAGAAATCAATTCCTCCA
>JBNKGN010000457.1:0-2219 GCA_050289845.1 Crocinitomicaceae bacterium
TTTGAAAGCAAAAGTCCGAATGCTCCGCCTTCCCGTAATTTTACTCCCACCACGACAATATTTCGTTGATCGTTATAATTTTACCTGTAAAGCGTAGAATGCACTGTGCATTTCATGGAAACCACTACCTTTGCCGCCCAATACTAGAATGTCACGTAATGATTGTATTAAAAACAGCCGAAGAAATTGAAATCATGCGCGAAGCAGCGCAAGTTGTGAGCCGAACGCTTGGAAAAATTGCCGAAATTATTGGCCCAGGTGTTACGGGGAATCAATTGGATGAACTGGCCGAAGCCTACATTATTTCACAAGGTGCGGTGCCTGGTTTTAAAGGACTTTACGGCTGTCCAAGTACAGTACTTGTCTCAGTCAATGAGCAGGTTGTTCACGGACTTCCTTCCGATATTCCTTTTAAAGAAGGTGATATCGTTTCGGTGGATTGCGGCGCTGTATGGAACGGTTATTACGGTGATCATGCCTATACCTTCGAAATAGGCACTGTTGCGCCCGAAGTAAAGAAATTAGTCGACGTGACCAAAGAGTGTTTGTATATCGGCATTGAAGAAGCCCGTACAGGGAATCGCGTGGGGGATATCGGATTTGCCATTCAACAACACGCGGAAAAACACGGTTACGGTGTCGTTCGCGATTTGGTAGGACACGGACTGGGAACGAAATTGCACGAAGACCCGCAAGTACCAAATTTTGGACGCCGTGGACGTGGAAAGAAAATTGCAAACGGCCTAACGATTGCGATTGAACCAATGATCAACATGGGGACCGAAAAAGTAGAGCAATTGGACGACAATTGGACGATCGTCACACAAGACGGATTGCCAAGTGTCCATTTCGAACACGATATTGCGGTCGTAGATGGAAAACCAGTGATTCTCTCCACATTTGATTACGTAGAAGCGGCATTAGCAGCAAAAAAATGAGCAAAGAAAGTCGCGCCGTCGCAATTGCTGGTTTAACGCTATTTCTTTTCGCGTTGATGGGATTTTTAAAAGATGAGGTGATTATTTTTCCGTTTCCACTCAACGAAATTGTGTTTGCAGTTGTAGCAACAAGTTTTACCTTTTGGCATTACAAAAAAGGGATCCTCCCCTATTTTTTCTTGTTGACGGGAATCATTGGTGTCATCGGCACTCCTTTTTTCTGGGAACTCTTTTTATCCGCACCTTCGCTCGAACACTTTTTTTTAGACTACACCGTTGTTGATTGGTCGCGACTCATTTCAAAAATTTTCTTGCTTGCCGCAGGAATTCATTTTATCGCCGCATATCGGGTCTGGTATACAAAAACTATTTTCGCATTTGGACTTGGGGTTTACCTTTCAGGCTTCGTGCTCATGGATTTAACCTACATGATATCAGGGCTTTTCGTTATCGTCCTTATCACGAGTATTCGTCCCGTTCGACAACCATTCCAATGGCTCTGGGTACTTCTATTTCTTTTGGAAGGCACAAAGTGGATTACCTTTCATTGGCATCTTGGATAAAAAAGCGTGATTTTTCATTGAAATAATTTTGAGGAATAGATGCTTTTGCTAATTTTGATCCCCGATCGAACGATATGTCCGATCAAACGTTCAAATAGAACACGGTGAGGTGGGTGAGTGGCTGAAACCACCAGTTTGCTAAACTGACGTACGGGTAACCGTACCGGGGGTTCGAATCCCCCTCTCACCGCAGAAGGGGACTGAGCGAAAATTGATTCACTCAGTCCCTTTTCCTTTTTTGCGAAATCCGCATTATTATTGGAGAATAGCTCGAATACTGGATTTAGTTTTGGGGTTCGACAATTTTTTCCGTCAAAATAGAATTTCTCAGGGAATATCGAACCCACGATTTTGTGCTTGACTTGAATCGCAGCTTTTTCGTAGGTTTCGGCGATATTTGATAGTAAATTCAATCCCGATTGCATGAACGTATAGATTTCTTTATTGTCAATGTTAATTGCTCGCATCTTCTGTTTTAATTCATCTAGCTGCTGCTTATAGCGCGTTTTTATCTTCACGTACTCGTCTGGTTCCAGTTTCCCATCTAGCATCAAATCTTGTGAACGTTCCAAGCGATCGTTAATCAATTCTAATTGCTTGCTAAGAACTACGCGTTGCTGCTTATCATCTCCTTTGGTTGCTTTTAGCATTTCATCGAGGATTTCATCGTAGAATTTTCTATTTTTCGGGTCAACCGTAACAGAAGCTAATAATTCAT
>JBNKGN010000458.1:0-2215 GCA_050289845.1 Crocinitomicaceae bacterium
TTTCCCAACGAAAATCTTAGTGCGCAGACCCAAGCAATTGGCTATCTTTGTTGCCATGAAATTGGAAAACGATTTAATTTTACGCGCAGCTAAAGGTGAAGCCATCGAGCGTTATCCTGTGTGGCTTATGCGCCAAGCGGGAAGAATTCTACCTGAATACCGCGCCGTTCGCGCCTCCCTATCTGGATTCAAAGAATTGGTGGAAACACCAGAGCGTGCAGCAGAAGTAACCATTCAACCAGTCGATCTATTGGGTGTGGATGCAGCAATTATTTTCTCAGACATCCTGGTGGTGCCTGAAGCTATGGGACTCGAATACCAAATGGTGGAGAAAAAAGGTCCGTGGTTTGAAAAAACAATCCGATCGAGAGAACAATTGTCCTTGATAGATGAATCCATCGACGTGGTCGATCGATTGAGTTACGTCACAGAAGCCATTCGAATCACCAATAAAGAACTAAACGGTCGCGTACCCTTGATTGGATTTGCTGGAGCTCCCTGGACAATATTTTGCTACATGACAGAAGGTCAGGGCTCAAAAACGTTTTCGGAATCACGCAAGATTTTATACACGAACCCAAGTTTGGCACACGAGTTGCTAACTAGGATAGCGAACGTCACCGTTCAATACTTAAAAGCACAAATTGCTGCAGGTGCACACATGGTTCAAATATTTGATTCATGGGCAGGGATTTTGGGCAACGAACAATATGCTGAATTTGGATTGAAATATATAGAAATGATTTCAAGTCAAATCACAGAAGTTCCTGTGACATTGTTTTCGAAAGGCGCGTACGGCTCAATCGAAAAATTAGCAGGATTGCCATGCAACACCGTTGGGGTTGACTGGAATATGGAAATGAATGCAGTGCGCGAAATCGTCGGGGAAACGAGAACATTGCAAGGAAATTTGGATCCTTGTGCTTTGTACGCATCGCATTTAGAAGTGGAGCAACAGACGAATAATATGCTGGATTCTTTTAAAAGTCGAAGACATATTGTTAATTTAGGGCACGGTGTTTATCCGGACGTTGATCCTGAGAAGGTTAAAACATTTATTCAAACAGTAAAAAGTTATGAAATTCAATACTAAAATGAACTTAAAAACAATCGCATCATTATCATTTGTAGCCCTCTCTTTTTGCGGGTATTCACAAGATAGTGAGAACCTGGTTCCTAACGGAGGATTCGAATCAACCGACAAAAAACCAAAGCGATTGGGGTCTATTGCAAACGCGACAGGTTGGACGTCTCCAACGGGAGTTCGTGCCGATTTATTTGTGCAGTCAAACGTGCCAGATATTGGTTCGCCAGACAACGTTTTCGGAACGGAAAATGCAAAAGATGGTGAGAATTACGTAGGATTAACCGCTTTTTCTTATGGTAACAAAGTGCCGCGTAGTTACATCATGACAAAGTTAGAAGCGCCTATGAAAAAAGGCATGCGTTATTGTGTTAAATTTCACATGTCACTCGCAGAAGCGTCGAAGTATGCCAGTAATAATGTGGGAGCACGCTTTTCCAACAAAGCCTTTGGGACAGAAGCAAAAGTACCGATGATTGCCGATTCAGACGAGGAAATCTTGATGCACTTCAACAACGATATGAAAATCATGTCGGCGCGTTACAATTGGACAGAAGTTTGCGGGATTTACACAGCAAAAGGGAACGAGAAGTACATTACTATCGGGAACTTTATGTCGGATGAAGACACGAAATACGAACGTATGAAGAAAGATACCGATGTGAAGGTGAAAGAAATCATCGCTGCATATTACTATATCGACGATATTTCAGTGCAATTGATTGATGAAGAAAAAGGAGAGAAATGTGATTGTGCTTCAGAAGAAGCAGGTGAGGGATACTCTACGACAATTTATCAGCGTTCTTTTGAAATTACCGATAAAATGACACCACAGGAAAGAATCGAGGCACATGAGATTTTCTTCGCCTTTGGTAGAAACTTGTTGAGTCCAGAAGGAAAAGAATCACTTGACTATATCGCAGAGACGTTGAAAGCGAATCCTGATATGAAACTTCAAGTGATTGGACACAATAATGCTGAAGAAGATGAAGTGGCGCTAGAAAATGATTTTTATGAAGATATGGATGGTAAGCGTGTTGCAGCAGTAATGGAATACCTTATCAGCAAAGGCGTGGATCAAAACAAATTAATCGCGGCGCAGAAAGGAAGTGAAATTCCTAGCAGTGATGT
>JBNKGN010000459.1:0-2212 GCA_050289845.1 Crocinitomicaceae bacterium
GACCATTTGACGTACCGAAGTCGCCGTGTGATTTTGCCCAAACATGTTCTCGGTTCCAGCCACTTCCACCATCGTATTCTGCGGCAGCGTTCATCGTCCAGCCTGAATACAAAAGAATGACGTTGGATGGATTGATGGTGTCTCGATCTGTTTCTTTGAGGATGTCCCAGACATCTATCCCACTGCTTGTGTAGGGAAACTCCACGTGATCCTGGATGATATCGTTCAGTGTTTCCTTCAAGGCTGTCCCTGTTAGACCGAGGGCCGAATCGTAATACCCAGGAGGTATTTGTCCCCAACTTATTCCACTCCAAAGGACGATAATCGCTACTATGCGCATGTATTTAGTTTTTTCCGAGTGGAAAACTAGCGAAAATGTTCGGGAGAACGGCATTCTTTTCGACGAAGTGGAGACAGAAGTGCGATGAATTCTACGTGTTGAATGATGAAATATTCGGAATACGCATCCATTGGGAATTGGAACAACAAAATCTTCCGTGCCCTTTTTTTCTACGATCCAACGATTACGACATCATTCCGCCACAAACACTTTTTTCGAACTACCATCCGAATACCAATAGATTAAAATTTGATTGGGCTGAAAGTTCGTTTCACGTCCCATTAGATCGACAATTTTGACGCATTCCACTTCTTCATTCGCCCCAGAAACTTGAGTCAAGCCTGCACTATTTTGATTGTAGACCACATCGTGCAATTTAAGTAGTAAGGTTGCGGAAGCAGTGCTGCCAGGAGTGTGATTATAAGTTCCCGTAACAAAAATTTCGTTGGCATTTGTCGCATCCACATCGTATCCCATTGTGAAGTAGCCGTTCCACCCTATTGTTGCTTGATGACCGTAATCGAAACTCATAAAACCGTCCAAATCGAATTGCGCGGAGAGATTTCCCGTACTATCAACGAGGCAGAGCAACCCTTCTCGAAGAAATTGACCGCTGGAAAGGTCCAAACTTTCTCCTACCAGTAACAGGTTGTTGCCGTCGACGACTTTGACTTTGTGAAACTGTGTATTGTTTGTTGCTGTGATGTTGTACTTGATAAATCCATTGGGAATTAAGGTTGAAGGCATTCCGTCTAACTCCATAAAAGCGAGGTATCCACGGGTATCATCGACGCTTGTCACTTCAGTTTTTCCGACAATTGCCAGACGATTGCTCATTAATTCAAAGGAACTCGTAAATGTCGCCGAATCAATAATCATCTGAGCAACCCCACCAGTTCCGAATCCCAGACTTAAATTCCCTGTTGGTGCAAGTTTGTCCACGCGAATTTGTGGTGCGTTACTCGTTCCACTGGACGGATATTCGGTAATGAGTAAATAGCTGTTTTGGTTCCCATCAACAAGTAGATCTGTGAGACGGCAGTAAGGGCAATTTTGATCCGTGAAGATACCGTTTGTTCCGAAAGAATTATCGATCCCTCCATTGGCATTTAATCTAGTGGCAAAAGGCTTTCCATTTTCTCCACGACCCGCGACTAAAAATTGACCTGAAGGTAAAATTTCCAATCCATACGGAATGGCATAAATTCCTGTTGTTCCCAAAATATCTTCCGACAAAATCCGTCCGTCTGTTCCAAAAGTGCTATCCAAATCACCGTTGGGATTCAAACGTAACATCACGAATTGATTGGCACCACAGACTCCGCCGATACAATATTCTGTTTCACCTACCATCACAATTTTACCGTCCGACTGAATTTTCAAGTCGTTACAGATAGAATTGTCTCCCATCCACAACTTCGAAACACCGTTGTTTCCAAAGCTGGGATCAGGCATTCCGTCTGTCAAATAGCGATAGGTGTAGAAGTAGTTATCACTCGTATTGGGATCGTAATTGGAGGTACCTACCACGAGCTTTCCGTCTGTTTGAATTTCCATAACGGTTCCGGGCCTGCTATTGGACTCACTGTTTGCATTCCCTCCGCCAAAAGGGATCGATCCGTTGTCGCCAAAAGTGGGATCAAGCATTTGACCATAGCAAATCGTTATTGTACCGATTAGGAATAGTGTAGCGAATCGTTTCATCGTAGGTTGAATTGGTAGAAGGATGACGTTGGGAGAACGCAATGAGTTGCATCTCTGATCTTCTTCCTTGAATTTCATCCTTCAACACACGCAGCGTTGAGGGCTTCTGAGATCCTACAACTGTTCGATGCGAATAATGTCGATTGTTTTTCCTTTTTGATTGTCGAT
>JBNKGN010000460.1:0-2203 GCA_050289845.1 Crocinitomicaceae bacterium
GTTCTGCAAAAACAGCCAAAACACCCGTTCCCGTACCCATATCAAGCACATTTGCAGGCATTGTCTCCAATTCGAATAACGCTTTGGTCATCATCCAGGTTGTTTGGTGATGCCCTGTACCAAAAGACATTTGGGGTTGAATTTTGACGACGTTTCCTTTTGCCAATGTATCATCGTGAAACGGCGCCAAAATAGAAGCGTGTTCCTCAACATAAACGGGCTGAAAATCGGCCTCCCATTGTGCATTCCAATTTTGAAATGGAATTACGTTGCGAACAATATCATAGGTTCCGTCAAAACTACTGTTTAACGACGTTTGCTCTAGAATAGCATCCACATCCAGGGTTGCATTTCCATAAGCGATGATTCCCTGTTCAGTATCCACGAAGCTATCAAACCCAAGTTCTGCCAATTCAGCAACGAGAATTTCGCTCCACGGTTTGTTGGGGCGCAAGGTTATGTGTAATTCGAGAGTATCCATTAAAACGCATCAATGATTGCACAGAAAGAATCTGCTTGTAAAGCTGCCCCGCCAATCAATCCGCCATCGACGTTTGGACATGAAAATAACTCTTTGGCGTTGTTTTGGTTACAGCTTCCACCGTACAAAATTGTGACGCTTTCTGCTGTTTCCGCATCGTATTTTTCTGCTACCCAGGAACGAATGGCAGCATGCATCGTTTCGGCCTGTTCTGTGGTTGCCGTTTTTCCCGTACCAATAGCCCAAACAGGTTCATAAGCGATAATCGCTGAAGCCATTTGACGTGCATTCAGGTGAAAAAGTGCTGCCTCAAGTTGCGTACGCACAAATTCGTTCTCGCTACCTTCTTCACGAATCGCCAAGGGTTCTCCACAACAGAAAATGAACGGGAAATTAGCCGCAAGTGCAGCATCTACTTTGCGTTTCAATAAAACATCGTCTTCTCCAAAAATAGCGCGACGTTCACTGTGACCGATCAGTGCTATTTCTGCACCAACACTTTTCAATTGATCGATGGAAATCTCTCCTGTAAACGCGCCTTTGCTTTCGTGATAAAAATTCTGTGCGCCGACTTCAATCCCTTTTGTCTTTCCTGAAAGGTCTGAGATGTACAATGCAGGAGGAAACATCAGTACGCGAACCTCATCATTCCAATTGTGCTCTGCTACCGCTGCTACCAAGTTCAAGGCCTCTTCACGGTTCAAATTCATTTTCCAGTTTCCAGCAACTATTTTCTGTGCCATTAGTTCAAATATTTCTTTATAAATGTTTCGCTATCGGGAATTGATCGGTAGTTCAATTTGGCTCTCACTACTGCTTTCTCAAGAATCAGAAGTGCAGGGTTCGAACGCGCGATTACCTTCAATTCAACTTCATCCATTGTAAAAATGGGAATGCTAAAATGGTATTTCTTCTTAAAATTTTGGATGGCTTCACGTGTTCCGTGAGTCACCATGATGAACGGAATATTTCCTTTCACACATGCCTTTTGAATTGCTTTCAAAACGGGTATACACGCATCCCACGCTCCATCGTTCAAATCTCTTGAGACCACGATTAAAATCTGTTTTTGTGCTAAAATCAGGTCCTTAATTTCAAAATCGCTCAGTGCTGGATCCGTTCCAATAATCGTGTCTAATACAGCATAGGATTCCGTTGGATAATCTTCGGAGTGAAACTCTTTCAGTGGGACTTGAATCTCGTTTTTTGTGGACCGTTCCTGAAGGCGTACCACGGTTGTTTCATTTTTCTCCAAAATCGATTTAACCAACGAGCAATTACGTTCATCTTCGGACGCTTCTTCTACACCAACTGACGGATTGAAATCAATAATTGCGGGCATTTGTCCTGAATCATCGAAGCGCATTTGTTCAATTAAATTATTTCCAACAGCGTAAGGTCGATAATCCTTGAGAGGACCATAGTACATCACATGCATTACCAAAGCCCCTGTCAAAGCAGCAACAATGAACGCACTCACATAATGATTGCCCAAATAACGTCCTCCGACACGTAGAATCCACAGCGCACCAATTAGCGCTACGATCGCGAAGAAGATGGGAAAATACCAACCAAACACCCACGAAAAGAATCCAACAAGCGCAATTGCAGTTACGCCGATCTTCACGTTCTGTCCGCGCGTGTTCGGTTTTGAAATCCATTGTGCCAGGAAGATCCAGACCACCAAGTACAGCAAAATAATATCTTTCCAATACGATTCTT